>JBJEVW010000213.1:0-10736 GCA_051884735.1 Kiritimatiellia bacterium
CAAATCAGGTGCGTTTACTTTTGCAAACTACACGGATTTTCCCGGGATAAGGGTGAGGATTTGCCGATGTTGTGAAAAAGGATGGAAAATGCTATTCTTCCTTTATCTATAGATGAATCTGCAAAACCAAAGAGCGACGAATTACGATTTGGAAACCTGTTTTCGTATTTTTACGGAAGCGGGTGTGCTATCTTGCGCCACTGTTTCCTCCGATGGGGCTCCGCAGATTCGCTATATTGAAGAATACGATTTTGAGGCGGGCGGGTTATATTTTCTGACGGCCAAAGGCAGTTCGTTGGCCCGGCATCTTGATCATTCTGCGGTTGTGGCGTTTTCCGCGTTGGACAAAGAAAGCCGCACAATGGTCCGGCTCCGGGGCTATGCCAAGCAACCGGATGAAGAGACGCAGCTTTTGTGGAAAGTGCGATTTTATGCGCTCAAGCCGCAATTGCGGGAATTGTATCCCTACAAAACCTGGCAAGTCGGGCGTGTTTATGCCATGGAGAACGGGCTGTTCGAGATTTTGCGGCGGAGCGGTCGCAAGGTGGAGCGCCAATATGTCCCGTTGGGCCATGGTACGGGGCGTTCGGAGGGCTTCACGATTACCGATATCTGCGCGGGATGCGGTGCGTGTCGCGCGGTTTGTCCGGCCGACTGCATTGGCATCGGCAAGCCGATGATTCTGCATGAAGAGAATTGTCTTCATTGCGGTGCCTGTGCCGATGCGTGTCCGCGCGGCGCGATTGTCCGGTTTGGCGAGAAGCCCTTGCCGTAACCGTTTTTTCCTTTGATTACCTTTTTTTAGCGGATAGAACAAGCAAATGCGATTGACATGGATCATGGTTTCGGCGGTCTTCGGACTTTTTGCCGGATTTGGATTGGGGTTCTGGGCGCGCACCCTGTTGCTTGCCCGGGAAAAGATGATGGAAGCGACCCGGATCCGCTCCCGCAAACAGGAAGCGGAGGAAGAAGCCAAGAGCATTCTACGCGAGGGCGACATTCAGGCGCGCACCGCCGTTGTCAAGGCGAGGGAAGCCTTTGAATCATCCATCAAGGAGCAGCGGGATGAAATCAAGCATGAGCGCGATGCGTTGAACCAGCGCGAAAGCAAGCTTTCCCAGCGCGAAGACAATCTGGACCGCAAGGCGGAAGTGCTGGATCGCAAGCAGGAACTCATGGACCGTAAACTGGCCGATTTGGAAACGGTGCAAGCGGCTGTGAAGAAGCAGACGGAGGAGAACACGCAGACCAAGCTTGTTCTGGATGCCCGGTTGCAGAGACTTGCCGGAATGACGCGCGAGGATGCCCGCAAGGATTTGTTCGATCATGCCCGCGAAGATATCCAGAAAGATCTCGCCACCTATTTGCTGCGCGAAAAAGAGCGGGCGGAGAAGACGGCATCGAAGACGGCACAAAAGATTTTGCTGGTGGCGATGCAGCGCTATTCCGGCTCTCATATCGGCGAAAGCATGTCGCGGACATTTCCGCTTCCGTCGGAGGATACGAAGGGGCGCATCATCGGTCGTGAGGGCCGCAATATCCGTTCGATCGAAGACGTGACGGGCTGCTCGATTCTGTTGGATGTCATGCCGGGCGCCGTTGTGATTTCCTCGTCGGATCCGATTCGCCGCGAAATGTGCGCATTGACGCTCGAGAAGTTGCTGGTATCGGGGCGTATCCAACCGCAGCGGATTGAGGAAACCTACGCGGAGGTCCGCGAAAACATCAAACAGCGCTTTCTCAGTTGCGGACAGCAGGCTGCAGCCAATTTGCATCTCAACATCGATTCGGACGAGATTCTGTCGGCTCTTGGCCGTCTTTCCTTCCGTCAAAGCTATTCCCAAAATGTGCTGTTGCACTCTCAGGAAGTTGCGGCGTATGCCGGAATGATTGCCTCTGAAATGGGCTTGGACGGGGAATTGGCGCGGCGCATCGGATTGCTCCACGACATTGGAAAGGCTTTGGATCAGACGGCGCAGGGGCCGCATGCCATCATCGGCGGCGATTTCCTGCGGAAGAATGGCGAAGCCGAAGAGGTGGTCGATGGGGTTGCCGGGCACCATGGAGAGGTCGGAAACCAGACGATTTATGCGGTATTGGCCTCGATTGCCGATACGATTTCCTGTGCCCGTCCCGGCGCCCGTCTGGAATCGATCGACCGGTATGTGGACCGCATTGAGAAGTTGGAGAAGCTGGCGCTCGAGTTTCCTGCGGTTCAGCGTGCGTATGCCTACCAATCCGGGCGCGATTTGCGCATTCTCGTCGATGCCGACAAAACGACTGACCAGCAAGCGTTGTTGTTGGCGCGTGAAGTCGCGGCAAAGATCAGCGAGGAAACACATTTGCCGGGTCAGGTTCGAGTCACAGTCATCCGTGAAAAACGGTGCATTGAGTATGCCCATTAAGGTCTCGGAAAAGAAGGCGGGAGCGTTTGCCCGGAAGTTGCTGCGACTCGGAAGCGGCGGGTATGGGCCGTTTGGCGGTTCACGTGGAGAGACGTTGTTGGAATGCGTTTTGTCGATGGCAATTGCTGCTGTGGTCTTTGTTCCGGCGGGTGCGGCATTCCGCAATGGTATGCGGCTTCATGCGCAAAACGGCTCCCGCCTTCGCGAGGCGCTTCTGGTGCGTCCGTATGCGCGAACGCTGGCAACACGATATTGGCTTGGGGAGACGCCGGACGCATTTTCATTCCGGCTTGCGCCGGTCCGGATGGAAGCGCGTATCGAGGAGCCGGATGGCGACGATTCGCCGAAGGACTGGAAATACGGTCGAGATTTGGCGTGCATTTCCGTTGAATCGCCACTGGCTTCCCGCGTGTTGTATGTCCGTAACGCGCTGGAAAAGCGTCCGGATCGTACCGCTGAAGAGTGAGGGGCGGCCAGTAGGCCGGCTGCCAGTTTCGCCACGGCGAGGAATCGTGGCGGCCAATGGGGCGGGCGTGGACGCACTTGGCAAAACCCGAGAAGCGCGGCGTGGGGGAACGGAAGAGTGGACAAAAACAGCCCCCGGTGAACCGGAGGCTGTTTGTGGAAGGCATGCGAAAATGCGTGCCGATGGCGTTAGGCGCGGGGACCCTTGGTCTGGCCGATGGCCGCGAGAAGGTCGGTGAACATCGGAGAATCGATATCAAAAGGCTTTCCGCCCTTGATTCGCTCGAACTCGCAAGCGCGGAGTTCGTTGTTCTTGTTCTCGTCTTCACCGATGACGCCGCCGACTCCCTTGAGGGCGCAATCGACAGCAACGGAGGCGCAACGCTTGATGAGCGCGATATCGTCCTCATTGGAAGCGGCAGCGCGGGAGAAGTAGCCGGACTTCTGGACGAGCGTCTTTTCGGCGCCGAGCATTTCGGCGAACTGTTTGGCGAACCAGGCGCCGGGGTTGATTTTGTCCAAACGGGGGTGGCCGAAGGCGTCGCGGACGATTTCTTCGCCACGGGCTTCCATTTCCTTGATGATGGTGGAGAGGCCGGCGCCTTCGGAGACGAAGATATTGACGTTGTCGGTCTTATCCATGATGGCACGGAGACGTTTGGCTTCTTCCTTGACGTCAAAGGCCATTTCGGGGATATAGACGCCGTGGATTTCGTAGTTGTCGCGGCTGAGGCCGAGTTCGGGAATCCAAGTGCGTTGATCGAGAAGTTTACGGTAGGCGACGGCGGTAGCCGCAGTCAGATAGCCGCAGTTTCGGCCCATGACTTCATGGACGATCAGCATGCGGGGGTTTGCAGAATTTTCGCCGACGACATTGGCGAAGTAACGGGCACCCTGTTCGGCGGCGGTCCAGGCACCGAGGGACTGGCGGATGGGATAGACGTCGTTATCAATGGTCTTGGGCATGCCGACGACATTGAGCGCGTAATTGTTCTTCGCGAGGTAGGCCGCGAGGTCGGCGGCGGCGGTATTTGTGTCATCGCCACCGATAGTGTGGAGGACATCGACGCCATCCTTGACGAGCTGGTCGGCGGCGACCTTTTGGGGGTCTTCGCCTTCCTTGACAAGGCCGCGTTTGACGCAATCCTTGACATTGGTCAGCTTGACGCGGGAGTTGCCGATGGGGGATCCGCCGAACTTGTAGAGCGCGGCGATGTTCTTGCGGACTTCGGGCGTCACGACAACATGCTTGCCTTCGAGGAGTCCTTTATAGCCGGAAACGTAGCAGATGATTTCGACTTCGGGAGCAACTTCGGTGTAGCGCTCGACAAGTGCTGCGATAGCGGAGGAGAGGCACGGCGCGAGACCGCCGGCCGTCAGAATGGCAACTTTCTTAATAGCCATAATATGGATAGGTTTTGTGGGTGAACGAAAGAAGGAACAAGGAAATTGGATCAGGCGCGCCGATTGCCGCCGTTTCGGAAAGGCGGACGGCGGCGGGGTGAACCGTTGAAGTGGCCACCGCCACGTCGTGGGGCGCCGCCTCCGGACGCATGGTGTGCGCGGCGCGGAATGTCGCGTGTCGGGGCGGGCGGTTCGGCGAACAGGGTTTCTTCCGGCATTTGGCAGGGCAAATCGCGGCCAATCAGTTTTTCGATATCCGGAATGATGAACGATTCGTCTTCGCAAGCGAAGGATACGGCGGTGCCCTTTTCGCCGGCGCGGCCGGTCCGGCCGATGCGGTGAATGTAGTCGTCCGCCTCATAGGGAAAATCGTAGTTGACGACGAGGGTGATTTCATCGATTTGCAGCCCGCGTGCCGCAACATCGGTTGCAACGACGACTTTCACTTTTCCGCTCTTGAAATCATCGATGATGCGAAGCCGTTTTTTCTGATCGACATCGCCGGAGAGTTCTGCGGCGTCGATTTCATGCGATTGCAATTGACGCGCCAGTTCCTCGCATTCGTATTTTCGGTTGCGGAAGATAAGGATGCGTTCGCCTGCATGCCGTTGGAGCAGGTTATAGAGAACGTTGAATTTTTCGCGTGTCGAAATCGGGTAGATGATCTGCTTGATGGTTTCGGCCGGGCAATATTCCGGATCGACGGCGATTTCGACAGGATTGGGCATCCACTGCCGGGCGAGCGACATGACCTCTTGTCCGAGCGTAGCGGAGAAAAGGAGCGTTTGGCGCTGTTCTGGAAGCTGACGGATAATTTTCCGCACGTCGGGGATAAAACCCATGTCGAGCATGCGATCGGCTTCATCGATGACGAGCGTCTGGACGCCTTTGAGGGAAAGGACGCGGAGACGCTGAAAGTCGATGAGCCGTCCGGGGGTTGCGGCAATCAAATCGAGCGGCTGTTCCTCGATGGCGCGTTGCTGGCGTTCGTGATCGCATCCGCCGAAGACGGCGAGGCAGCGAAGGCCGCAGTATTTGCCGAGAGCCTGGGCATCGGAGACAATCTGGACGACAAGTTCGCGCGTCGGGGCGAGCACGAGAGCGGCGGGACGGCCTGTCACGGTGGGCCTAGCCTCCGGATGCTCGAGCATGCGCTTGAGTATGGCGATAAGAAAGGCGGCCGTTTTTCCGGTCCCGGTCTGTGCCCGGCCTGCGACGTTTTCGCCTTGCATGGTGCGGGTCAAGGATGCGGCTTGAATGGGTGTGCAGTATTGGAATCCGAGATCGGCGATAGCGTGCAGAATGGGTTTTGGAAGATTGAATTCCTGAAAGCGGCTAGTGCCTTCTTTTGGTTCGACGGTGTAGGATGCGGGATCCCACGGGTCGTCCGGCAAGACGGGAGCGGGGAAAACCTTTGGCTTGGCTATCGGTGTGGAGGATCGACTCTCGAAACTCTTTTCAGGAGAATTTCCGGCGGTCGGTTTTCGGGAATGCCGCGTGTTGCGGAACGAATTGTCATCCAGGCGGCGGGGGCGATCGGTTGGGCGGGGGTTGGCGGTTCGATTGTCCACCCGGTTGCGGGGCGGGTGCTTTTCCCGGGGATTAGGCTGCTTGAGGGATCCGGCGTTTTCATTTGCGGGTTTGCCGGATGTCGTCTTTTTTCCGGAGAAAAGGCTTTTGATAAAAGATACGAAAGACATGAGAAGAGGGCGGTTGCCGCGGTATTGTGCCGGTTGAATCGGACAGTATCAAGCAAAGACCCCGTGCGAAAGGAAGCAGGAAAAGAAGCGGGGGTGTCCGGGCGAAATGCGGCAATGGTGCCGGGTAAAAATGATCAAAAGATCCGCGTTGGAGGTGCGGAGAAAAGGGGAAAAACCTTGAAATACCACAACGGGCACCCCTGCAAACAAGGGCACCCGCCGGGCATAATAAGATAAACGCTTAGCGCTTCGAGAACTGGAAGCGACGGCGAGCCCCGCGCTGGCCGGGCTTTTTGCGTTCCTTCATGCGTCCGTCGCGGGTCAGGCAACCGGCGACCTTGAGGGCGGCACGGAGGGAGGCGTCCGCTTCGCAGAGTGCGCGTGCCAGACCATGGCGGATTGCGCCGGCCTGACCGGTGGTGCCACCGCCGGTTGCGAATGCGACGATGTCATACTTGCCTTCGACGCCGGCGATCTTGAGCGGCTGAAGCATGTAGATGCGCGAAGCTTCGTCGGGAATGTACTCGGCGGCGTCACGATGGTTGATGGAGCATTTCCCCTCGCCGGCAACGAGAGATACGCGCGCGACAGCGGTCTTGCGACGGCCGGTAGCGGCTGCAATGATTTCTTGCATATCAGTATTCCTCTAATAAAAAGTGGTTAGCGGGCGACGGGCTGCTGGGCTTCATGCGGATGTTCGGCTCCGGCGTATACATGCAGGCGGCGCATCATGCCGCGCGCGAGTTTATTGCCGGGGAGCATTCCCTTGACAGCCTCGAGAATCATGCGTTCCGGATTCTTGGCGCGAACAACGGCAGCGGGTGTGATTACGTGGCCACCGCGCCAACGGGAGTAGCGCTCATAGGTCTTTTCCGTGTCCTTGGAGCCGGAGAGCTTGACCTTGGAGGCGTTGATCACGATCACGGAGGCGCCGGTATCGACCCAAGGGGTGTAATCGGGCTTGTCCTTGCCGCGGAGAGCATTGGCGATTTGGACGGCCAGGCGGCCAACAGGCCGATCGGCTGCATCGAAGATGAGCCACTGGCGATTCTCGCCCGGATCTTTAGGGAAGAATGTTTTCATGTTGAAAGTATGGGTTGCAAAACGGAAACGGGGCGAATTATCGGGAAAAGGAAATAGGAAGTCAAGGAAAATCTTCATACCCTCTGAAAATGGTTGAATTTCAGTGAAAATAAGTCATTTTGGAGGTGTATATTCGAAAATCCGACGAATTTCCGTGAAAAATAGGTGCGGTGTTGTCCGGTCTTTGCGTTCCTATCCATCCCGTTTACGCATCTTTGTGTTCCTTGTGTCCTTTGTGGCCAATGATTGGGACAACTGGGAAATATGGAATATCTGGGACAATTTTTACGCGTCCATGTCCTCTTTCTCCTCCCCCCGGAAACGATGACTTTGGGAATTCAGAAAGGATTGGGGAGGCCGGAAACGGAGATGCGCCCGTTCGGGGGGGGCGATTTTGACGGGTATATTCGCTTTTGATAGACTTAACGAAAATTTGTCATTTTCATGAAGATTGCCCTCATCCAGAATCAGACGCTCTGTCAATGCCGCGAAGCCGTTGAAACGGTTCGCGGGGTTGCATCGCGTCTTGGCATCGGCATTCTTTCAGAGCGGTCTGCCTCGCGGGCGGAAGCGTTGATGGTTTTGGGCGGCGACGGCTCGGTTTTGGAAGCGGTTCGCGCACATGGTGCATTGGAGAAACCGTTTATGGCGGTCAATATTGGATCGCTAGGGTATTTGACCGGGACGGGGCTTGACGGACTGGAAGTTTTTTTATCGGCCTATCTGAAAGGCGAGACCATTTTGGACGAGCGGACTCTGTTGCGGGCGCAAATCCGGCGTGGCGGAACGGGCAAGGCATTGACGGCGGATTGGGCGCTCAACGATCTTGTGTTGGCGCGCAACGACACGGGGCGTGTTGCCGGAATCGATCTCATTGTGGATGGAGAGGAAGTCACGTCCTTTTTATGCGATGGGCTTTTGCTGGCGACACCGACGGGATCGACGGCGTATTCGCTTTCGGCTGGCGGCCCCTTGCTTTCGCCCGCCATGAATGCCTTTATCGTGAATGTGATTTGTCCGCACACGCTCACGTCGCGGCCCCTTGTCTTGCCGGGCGAATCGATTGTCACGTTGCGTGTTTCGCGAGCGTATGCACCGCTCCGCTATTCGGTTGACGGACGTGTGCGCGGCGAGCTTCGTCTAGGCGACACGGTGACGGCGACGACGGGGTGCCGCAAGGTGAAACTGGTAACCTTGCCGGAGCATTCGCCGTTTCGCATCATGCGTGAAAAGCTAGGTTGGAACGGCACGGTTTTGCCTGGGTTCCAGATGAATGAAAGGGCAGACTTGCCAGACGCGGGTGCGAAACCCCTCAAACGATCTCCGGAGGAGCATGCGTAAATTTATGGCAGACACGGAAAGAACGGCAACAGAGGCGTCGGCGACGGAGCCTATTTGCGATCCGGATTTCGATACGCGTTCACCGTATCCGGAAACGGCGGATATCGAGACCTCCAACGATGACTATGCCACGCGGTTTCGCGGTGCGACGGGTGCCTGGATGCTCGAGATGCAGGAGCGCGGTGTTCTCCGGCTGTTGCGGGGAGGAACCAATCCGGTATTGCCGGGAGCTTCGGTTTTGGATGTCGGCGGCGGCCATGGACAGTTGGCCGGACCGCTATGCCGGGATGGCTACCGAGTCGAAGTACTGGGCAGCGCTCCGAGTTGTCGCCACCGGATTCGGGAGTTGGTCGATTCGGGCGTTTGCGCATTTCGCGTCGGGAATGTAATCGAGTTGCCGTATCCCGACAACTCGTTTGATGCCGTCGTGGCCGTTCGCATGCTGACGCATTGCGATGCGTGGCAGCAACTTGTGCGCGAGATGTGCCGGGTTTCGAGGGGGGCGGTAATAACGGATTATCCGACGGGGCAGAGCCTGAATGCGATTGCTCCGGCCTTGTTTGCCGCGAAGAAGAAATTCGAACGCAATACGCGGAAATGGACGCTATTCCGGCATTGCGAGGTATTGGATGGTTTTGCGGCCGCCGGCTATCGCCGGACGGGGCAGTTTGCGCAATTTTTCCTGCCGATGGTCGTCCATCGTGCGCTCAAATGCCGCGCGATATCGGCATTCGCCGAGGGTGTCTGCCGTTTGCTTGGGCTGACACGGCTCTGGGGAACGCCTGTCATCGTCCGGATGGATCCGGCGGAAGGACGGACAAAAGATTCCGGACGGTAACCTCGATTGCTTCAACCGGATCGGTAAGGGGCGCAGGGGCAACCCATGATTTTTGGTCAACACGAAGAAAACATATGAAAATACTCGTTACAGGCGGAACCGGCTTTACCGGGTCCCATTTGGTGAAACATGTGCTCCGCGAGGGCAATAAGTGTGTTGTTCTCGACAATCAAGAGGGCATCATGCTGGACGAATTGAAGAGCCTTGGCGCCGAAGTGCATCTCGGTTCGGTAACCAATGAGGCGGATGTCCGAAAAGCCGTCCATGGTTGCGATGCCGTCTATCATCTGGCGGCGGCCTTCCGCAAGATCAACGTCTCGCATCAGGTCTATGATGACACGAATGTGCATGCGATGGACACCCTCTTGCGCATTTGCAAGGAAGAAGGCGTCAAGAAAGTCATTTACTGCTCGACGCAGGGCGTTCACGGCGACATTGCCTCGCTAGGGGAAAATCCGCCGGTTCCGGGGAGCGAGGATTCCCCGATCAAGCCAGAGGATTACTACCAGAAAACCAAGTACGAAGGGGAAATGCGCGTTGCGGAATTCTGTAAGGTGAATCCCGATTTCGATGTCACGATTCTGCGACCGACCGCGTTGTACGGTCCCGGCGATCCGGCCCGCTTCCTGATGTTGTTCAAGCAAGTCAAGAAGGGCTGGTTTCCGTTCTTCGGCAAGGGAGACGCCTTCTATCATCCCGTGTATGTCGAAAATTTCTGCGATGCCTTCACGCTTGTGATGCAGCACCCGGAGTCGAAGGGCCGCACCTACATCATTGCCGACGATTGCTATTTCCATATTCGCGAGATTGTCCAGAAGATTGCGGACATTGAGGCTGCGGACCGTCCGGGATTCAAGTGCCGGATGATTTTCCTCCCGTTCTATCCGATGTACTGGCTATCGTTTATCGTTGCGGCCGTCTGGAAACTTTTGCCCGGCGATCCGCCGCTTTTTCCTCGCCGGGTCGATTGGTATCGCCAGAACCGCGGATTTGTGATTGACAAGGCCCGCAAAGAGTTGGGCTACGAGCCAAAGGTCAAGTTGGACGAAGGTCTCAAACTGGCTTACGACTGGTACAAGAAGAATGGCTATTTGTAGGCCATAGCGGAATTTTTCCGGAGATTCTTTTCTCCATCCGGCTTTTTTCCGCACGGGTGCGTCTTGAGAGGCGCATCCGTTTTCGATTTTCATCGATAAACAGGATTTACAGGGGCGGGAGACCCTGCGGCCAATCATCGCGGCAGCAATCCGTTCGGTACGAGTTGTCCCGCTAGGGTTTCCGCTTGCACGAAAAACTCGCTTCGGCAACTTTCGATCGCAACGGACGGGGCGAGACGCTGAGAATAAGACCATCATGGCGTCCGCTGAAAATACGCGTGTATGCAGATGATATGCGGCAAAACAAGATGGACACCCTTATCCCGGTTTTTCGGGATGAATGCTCCAGGAACCGGGGCAACGCCTTACAAACAAAGGCACAACCTATTATCTCCGTCTTGCA
>JBJEVW010000214.1:0-10681 GCA_051884735.1 Kiritimatiellia bacterium
CAAACGGTTTTTGTGGCAAAACACCCTTTGTTTTTGCGAAAAGAAGTGGTGTCTCGGCTCACGTTTCTTTTTTTCTCTCATCACAACACGGCTGACAAAGCCTCGTTCGCACATGTCTACGCTCTCCAACATTTGGAAGATTAAAGAACTCCGCAACCGGATTCTCTTCACACTTGGTTTGATTTTCTTCTGTCGCCTGATTGCGATTGTTCCTACGCCGGGTGTGAATGCAGCCGTCATGACGGAATATGTCCGCAATTTGCAGGAATCGCAAGCGGCGGGTGGCTTGATGGGAATGGTCGACCTCTTCACGGGCGGCGCATTGGCGAACTGCGCCGTCGGCACGCTCTCGATTTGGCCGTACATCAATGCTTCGATTATCATCCAGTTGATGACGGCGATCATTCCCGCGCTCGAGAAAATGTCTCGCGAAGGGGATGTCGGCCGCCAAAAGCAGACGCAGATCATCCGCTATCTCACGCTCGTTCTCTGCGCCGGCCAATCGTTCGGCATTGCCAAAATGCTCGAAAATCCTTCGTTTATCGGATTGAGCAACGCCAATCTCGTCTATGCTCCCGGGTTTGGTTTTGAGTTGTTGACGGTCATTGCGATGACGTCGGCCACGATGCTGGTCATGTGGCTTGCCGAGCAGATTACCGATCGCGGCGTCGGCAATGGCATGTCCATCATCATCATGGTCAACATTTGCGCCCGTCTTCCCAATGCGATTGTCCAGACGGCCCAGAAGTTCATTCCGCAAGCCGGGCAGCCTGCGGAATTCACCATTTTCACATTGGCTTTTCTTCTGTTTCTCGCATTTGCGGTTTTTGCCGGTACGATTTTGTTGGTGGATGGCGTCCGCAAGATTCCGATTCATACGGCCCGCGGTGCGGTCGGCGGGCGCAATCCTTCCGCCGGCGGCCGTTCCACCTATATGCCGCTTCGCGTCAACTATGGCGGCGTCATGCCGATCATCTTTGCCGGTCCGATTCTCGGTGTTCTCGGTTGGCTCTTTTCGCACATCAACGAAAAGATTGCTTGGCTTGACTGGTTACGCCGGTTCGGGAATGCGCTCAAGGATGGCTATACGGATCCATCGCTGACCTATGTCATTGTTTATGCGCTTCTCATTCTCTTCTTCTCGTTCTTCTGGATTGCGACGCAATTCAATGCGGTTCGCATTGCCGATGAACTCAAGAGTTCGAATTCGTATATTCCCGGCATCCGTCCCGGCATGCCGACGGCCGAGTTCTTGGATTTGTCCATGACGCGCGTCACCTTTATTGGTGCCATCGGTCTGATCATCATTGCAATTCTTCCGTCGCTGCTTTCGGCTGAAGGACGGATTCCGATTTCGATTTCTTCGTTCTTCGGCGGAACGTCATTGCTGATTATCGTCGGTGTTGCGCTCGACACGATGCGCCAGATCGAGTCCTATCTCGTCATGCGCTCCTACGATGGATTCCTTTCCCACGGGCGCATTCGTGGACGCAACGGCTAACGGACGTTCGGGAAACACGACATTTCGCCACCAGGGCGACAGACGGATGAACCGGCCGGTTCATCCGTCTTTGTTTTTGGCTGCGCGAGCCGGGCTGCTACTGGCCATAAGCCACAAAGCAAAGCCGCGCGAATAGAACACAAAGGAACACAAAGTTTTTGAGGCTTCAGGCATAAGTGTGGCTCGGGCCTGGCCCCTATGAAGGCGAAAAGTGTTGTGAACATGGCGCGCGTAGAGTTGTGAAGTAGCGAAATAAAAAAATCGTGTATGCACAGGTGCGCGGGATGGCGGCGCGATGGGGACATCGCGCCCTACCGCAACGGCGCGCGTGCGGTGCGCGCGGGCGTGTGGCGGCGTGGTGCGTACTGGCGTGTGCGATGGAGCGGCATGGTTGGAAGGACGCGATGCTTGGCCGCCGGGCCTCACGGCTCGCGCCCTAGGGTAACGTGCGCGTAGCTTTGCGGGCGTGGTGGCTCAGCCTCGCGAAGAAATTGTCGCGCAGAGAACGCAGAGAGTGGCGAG
This sequence comes from Kiritimatiellia bacterium, assembly GCA_051884735.1. Classification (GTDB taxonomy): domain Bacteria; phylum Verrucomicrobiota; class Kiritimatiellia; order RFP12; family UBA3636; genus JAEDLN01. The sequence goes on from JBJEVW010000214.1 coordinate 2,024, forward strand.
CCGCCACGGGCAAATGGCGAGCCGCCACGGGCAATGAGAGTGGGCGCTGCGCGCCCAAGGAATTTTTTTGTGGGGTATGCGGAGTAAAACCCTAAAACCATCACGCACAATGTCTCTGCGTTCTCTGCGTGAAACAAATAACCCTGCGAATGCGCGGTGCGCGGGGTGGCGGCGCGATGAGGACATCGCGCCCTACCGCAACGGGGCACGGGCGTGTGCGGGGTGTCTCTGCGTTCTCTGCGTCCTCTGCGTGAAACAAATAACCCTGTGAATGCGCGGTGCGTGCGGGGTGGCGGCGCGATGAGGACATCGCGCCCTACCGCAACGGGGCACGGGCGTGTGCGGGGTGTCTCTGCGTTCTCTGCGTCCTCCGTGTGAAACAAATAACCCGTGCGATACTCCTTTCTGGCGTTGATCGCCGTCCTTATGGCGAAATCCGGAAAAAGTCTCTCTTTTTCTTTTTGTCAGCGAAAATCATTTTTCGCAAGTATTTTCAGGCGAAAGTGAAAACCTGGGATCATCGATTGCGGATTTTTCCGGGATAAGGGTGAGTTATGTGGCACGGATTGACCCACAGTCATACCTGAAGAGCCAAGTTTTTTTTCAAAGTTTACCTGAAAATCCCTAAAACAACCGCTCACGCGAAAACCCTTTTGAATTATGGAAGCTCATCGCCTTTGTGTTCCTTTGTGGTTAAAATCGCGCGGTCAAGATGATCGCCCGTGGCGGCTCGCCACTCGGGCCTCCCGACCCTTTGTGGTAAAAATCCGCGACCGTTGCTTTGTGGTCTTTGTGGCTTCTTACCCGCGGCGAATCGGCGGTGGCGTTTCGTGAAAGAGGTTTTTTTGATAGGATTTTGACCATGCAAGAAAAAATTGATGAAAAAGCCGGCGCCATTGCCCCTCATGTCGGCATTGTCGCGGTAGTCGGCCGAACCAATGCCGGAAAATCGACCTTGGTCAACCGTCTGCTCGGAGAAAAAATCTCGATTGTCTCTCCTGTCGTCCAGACGACGCGCACCGTCATTCGCGGTGTGTTGACGGAGGAGCGCGGACAGGTTGTTTTGCTCGATACGCCGGGATTGCACAAAAGTCGCAGCAAGCTCGGTACGGAAATGAACAAGCGGGCGCGTTCTTCGCTGGCCGGCGCGGATGTCGTGCTGTTGATGTGCGATGGTTCCCGCGATCCGCTTTTGGAAGATGAAGGCTGGATGCAGCGGCTGGTCCGTTCGGAGGTTCCTGTCATCGTCTTTTTGAACAAGGCGGATTTGGCCTGCAAAGGGAAAAAATTCCGTCAGGCGTGGGATGACGCCGTCGAGGCCAGCGTCCGGCAAGAAGAGCAAGCCGCGACACGGGCACGCCTGGAGCAGAAACGGGCCGACGGAGAAGCGCCGGAAGCGCAGCGGCCGAGTTGGAAGAAGAAGATCAAAGGCTATGCTCCGCCGCGTCCGCTTGTGAAACCGATCTGGATGATTGGCTCTGCCTCGTCCGGCGAAGGCGTACCGGAGCTTTTGGAGCGCATTTTCGCGCTCCTTCCCGAGGGCGGGCTTTTGTTTGATGCCGATACGCTGACCGACTATCCGCGCAAGCTTGCCGTCGCCGACTTGATCCGGGAGCGCTTTTTCCTCAAATTCCGCGATGAGCTTCCGCATGCGATTGGCGTAAAAGTCGATTCGATCACCCCGCATCCGGACGGCAGGACGGCCGTCAAGGCTACGGTATTTGTCCAACGCCACAATCAGAAAGGGATTGTTCTCGGGGAAAAGGGGCGCACCTTGCGTGCCATCACCCGGGAATGCGAGCGTGTTTTGGCCGACTATTTTGATGGTCCGGCGATGGTTGAGCTGTGGATTAAGGTAGAGCCGGATTGGGACGAAAACTTTTTCTTGCTCCGTCAGGCCGGTTATCTATAATGCCGCGCATTGATGGGCGGAAAGCCGTTTTCGCATCGTCTGCTTCCGTTTTTGTTGGGGGATGTCATGATCATCTTTCTGCTCTATGTCGTTTTCTTTTGTGCGCTTGCCGTCTACGATGCCAAGCATGCGAAGACCGTGCGCGGTTTTTTCGTGAACGACAACCGGTCCGGCAGCCTCCAGGTCGGTTTTTCGCTCATTGCCTCTTGTGTCGGCGGGTCTGCCACCATTGGCATGGGCGGGCTTGCGTGGAAAGTCGGGTTGCCGGCGATTTGGTGGTTGGCGAGCGGTGCCGTCGGGTTGGCGTTTCTGACGCTGACGCTGGCGCGGCGGATTTGCCGGACGCGGGCGCTCACGATGCCTGAGATGGTGAAGACGCACCTTGGCCGGTATGCCATGCCGGTCATGGTTTTTGTGATCTGGGTCGCGTGGATTTCCATTTTGGCGGCGCAGTTCAGCGCCATGTCCCGCATTGTTTCGGGGCTGACGGGGTGGCCGTTGCAGGCGTCCCTTATCGCGGGCGCGCTCTTCATTACGTTTTACACGTTGCTGGGCGGCCAGACGTCGGTGCTGCGCTCGGACGTCGTGCAGTTTCTCATTCTGTTCGCGGGGCTTTCCGTTTTGTTGGCGTGGGTCTGCTTCCATACCCCCGTCACGGTCTGGGAGAACAGCGACTGGCGTCTTTTGAACGACAAGTTTCCTTTGTCGCGCTGGACCTATTTCATGCTTTTGATGGGTGGCAGTTACGTGGTTTGCCCCATGCTCTTCTCCCGGTTTTTGAGTGCCAGGAATGAAGCATGCGCCTTCCGTGCCGGCTGGCTGTCGGTTATTGGGCTGTTGTTGACGTCGCTTGTCATTGTGCTCATTGGCATGGGGGCGACCGGAATCGTGTCGGTTGGCGAAGGGAGCGGCGACGATATTTTGATGGCTCTTGTCGGGCGCACTCCGGCGGTTTTCCGCATTTTTCTGGCCTTGGCGATGATGAGTGCCATTGTTTCCTCCGCCGATTCCTGTCTGTTGGCGGTCTCGACGGTTTTGAGCAACGATTTTCTGAAAAAGCCGGCCCTGTCGGTTACGCGCGTCTGCATTTTTGCCGTCAGTATTCTTGCATTCGGGCTGTGCTGCATCGGGCGTGACATTTTGGGCTATTTGCTGATGGCCAACAACATTTACGTCTGCGGCGTTGTCGCGCCCGTCTTCATTGCCTTCTGTTTCCGGCGCAGCATGCAGCCGGTTTTGGCGGCGGCATCCATTTGTGCGGGCGGCATTCTGGGCTTTTTCTCCGAGCTGGCCGAAAATCCCGTCTACAGCTATTGGGGCATTGCCGCATCGATTCTGCTGGCTATAGTGGCGGCGGTTGCCGGGACGCATGAACCGGATCCCGTGCCGCCGTTCAAACCGGATTCCGGGTCTGCGAAGGAATAGTGGCAATGGACAAGATTTTTCTCCATTTCTATCCGGCCGAGACCCCGCTCCGTGCGTTATTGTGGCGCCATAGCGTTTGTGTGTGCGAAAAAGCGCTTTCGTTGATCCGGGAGACGGGGTGGAGCCGGTACGGACTTGACCAACGGCAAGTCGAACGGGCGGCGCTTTTGCATGATATCGGCGTCTCGCGTTGCCATGCGCCGGGCATTCATTGTCTAGGAACGGAGCCGTATTTGCGGCATGGGCTGATTGGCGGCGAATTGCTGCGCACGTACGGCAGAGAGCACAATTTGGATCTGGAGGCGTATGCGCGCGTCTGCGAACGGCATACGGGATCCGGGCTGACGGCAGTGGAAATCCGGGAGCAGGGGCTACCGCTACCGCCGCGTGACTTTTTGCCGGAGACGCCGCTCGAAAAGCTGATTTGCTATGCCGACAAGTTTTTCTCCAAAAGCGGCGATGGCGGCGAAAAGCCATGGGATGCCGTCGTAGCCTCCTTCCGGAAATTTTCTCCGGCGGCAAATGAACGGTTGCTGGCGCTCCACGCGCTCGAAGAGCAAACGTCTTGCTTGCCCAACAACACGAACAACCCCGATTGATTGCCAACGATATGGATTTTACAGAAGTCATTGCGCGGCGTCACAGCACACGCCGCTATCTCGTTTCGGAGCCTCTTTCCCCTGAGGCGGTTTTGGATCTGATCCGCCAGGCGCAGCAGGCGCCGTCTTGGAAGAATTGCCAAAGTACGCGGTACTATGTCCTGACGAAGCCCGAAGCAAAGGCGTCCTTTGCCGCCCGTTGTCTGCCGCCCTTCAACGCGAAGAATGTCGAGAAAGCCGCAGCGCTTTTTGTCGTGACATTCGTAAAAGAGAAATCCGGCTATCGGTTGCGTGCGGATGAACCGAACAAGCCTGCCAACGAGTTGGCGGACATGTGGGGGGCATACGATGCCGGACTTTCGAGCGACCATCTTTTGCTGGCGGCGAAGAACAGCGGCTATGATTCGCTCGTAATCGGCATTCGCGATGCGGAGGCCATCCGCGCCCATCTGGCGATTCCGGAGAACGAGGTTGTCCTCTCGGTCCTTGCCGTCGGGAAGGGCGAAGCGTCATTTTCGAAACCGCCCCGCATTCCGGTCGAAAGCCAAGTGGCCTTCCGCGATTGACCGCAAAGACGACTTGCGAAAAAGCCGTCCATTTTGCCGAGCGGAATGGACGGAAAACGGGCGGATGGAAGGCGTTTTTTTTGCGTTGTTGCGGGCGGGGGTCAGTCCTGTGCTGCGGGGTTCTCGTCGTTGTTGCGGTCGGCGAATTGCGTCAGTTCGTCGATAAACGTAAGTTTGACCTCGCCGACGCGACCATTCCGGTTTTTGGCGACATCGACGACGGCCAGATCCTTGAACTCGGAGCCGGTGGATCCGGGGTATTTGCACGGACGCCGCAGGAGCATGATGACGTCGGCGTCCTGTTCGATCGAGCCGGAGTCGCGCAGGTCGGACATGCGCGGTTTGCCTTCCTTGTCCCGCTGTTCGGTTTGGCGGGAGAGCTGGGAAAGGACGATGACGGGGATGTCGAGTTCCTTTGCCATGGCCTTGATGCCGGCGGAGATGCGGGTCGTCTCGAGTTGGCGGCCTTCGCTGGAGGCGTCCCGGCAGTTCAGCAGCTGGAGGTAGTCGATCATGATGAGGCGAATGCCGTAACGCTTCTTCATGCGGCGCGCCCGGGCGCGCACGTCGGCGATATCGAGTCCGCCCGTATCGTCAATGTAGATTGGCGCATTTTGCAGGATATCGGCGCCGGCGGTCAACGCGCTGAAGTACCGGGCGTTTGTCTCGGCATTGTTGTAGGCGTTGTTGATGATGTTGTAGTACGGGACATGGGAGATGGCGCACAGCAAACGGGTAATCAGGGCGTCGGTTGACATTTCGCACGAGAAGATGGCGACGGGGAGCGGCTCCTTTTTCGAGAGGCGTTTTCCGGTACCATCGGCTCCGAGCGCGATGGCGGTGCAGATGTTCATCGCAAGCGACGTTTTGCCCATGGAAGGGCGTGCTGCGAGAACGATCATTTCGGAATTGCGCAGCCCCTGCATGATGCGATCCAGATCGCGGAAACCCGTGGAGAGGCCGTTCAATCCGGTTTTGTTGTTGAACAGCTTATCGAGTTTGCTGAAGGTCTGTTTGAGAGAATCGCTGAAAGCAGGCAGGCTGTTCGCATCGGTCCGTTCGCCGATGGCAAACATGGCCTCTTGGCTTTCGCTCAAGATGGTATCGACGGAGCGATCGGCCTCGTAGCATTTGGCGGCGGCCTGTTCCGCCGAGCGGATGATTCGCCGGAGAACGGCTTTGTCGCGGAGAATCTTGGCGTAATATTCGGCATGGGCGACGATCAGTTCGCCGCGTGTCAGAGCTTCCAGTGCCGCCATGCCGCCGACCTGATCGGCGAGTCCGGCTTCCTGAAGCGCATCGAAAACCGTAATGACATCGATTCCCGTCGCCTTCTGCTGGTACATCCGGTTGGCGGTTTCGAAGATGATGCGATTGGCCTCGATATAGAACCATTCGGGGAGGACGTTGTATCCGGTCAGCATTTCGAAGGTTGCGACCGGCTCGAGAAGGATGGCTCCAAGAATAGCGCGTTCCGCCTCGGCGCTATAGGGCGGGATGCGGATGGATTCTTGCGGGACGAACTTGTCTTTTTTCGGTGTGCGTGGCATGAGAAAAAGAACCCAAACAGAGAAAAGGCGTTACCGGAGGAGAGGGGCGAAATTGGTGTGGAGGAAGTCTTCCACGAGCTTTACGAGAAACGGATTGTCCGTCTGCAATCCGAATTTTGTTCCCTGGATTGTACCGACATAGCGGATTTGAGGCAGTTTCTGCGGGGGCGGCAGATAGGCGGGATACTGCGGGACGAGTCCCTCATCGACAAAAACCTGCAGAATTTGGCGCATCATTTCGGGCGAGATATTGATGCGGTCTTCCTGGATATCGTTCCAGGATTCGGCGTCGGCGCCTGTTGCGAAGTCGCTGAGGACCTGTTCGCTAGTGCCGGTTTTCACGGAAATGGAGCCGGATCCGAGCAGGGAGAGTCGCACGGGAAGCGTGATGCGTTTTCGCCCGTTTCGCGCGTAGAGCGGGTTGGCGCCGGCATTGGCTTGTGCGGGAATGTAGATGAATTCGACCCAATTGAGGGAGGAGTCCTCTACGCGAATGGTCTCGCCGCGAACGTGGCCGTCTTCGGTCACGGCCAGATTTTGGCATCCCGACAGTCCGGCACAGAGAATGGCGGCAACGCAAAGGCGAAGCGGGTTCATGGCATTTTTCATGGAACGATCGGGAACGAGACGAAGCGGATGGCGGCGTGGCTACGGCAAGAGGGCGGAAGCGGTATTTTCGCCGACGGGGCGATAGACCTTTGTATTGTCCAGTCCCCAGACCGGCGGGGAGAATTGGCCCGGCTGAAGCGTCTTGATGGTACTGTTCATCTGGTAGAGATGGGCATCCAGACAGTCGAGCGTGGAGAGGAGCAGCGCTTCCGGCGTAGCGGGGCGGACAGGCGAGCCGAATTCCGGTTTTCCGTGATGGGAAAGGACGAGATGCTGCAAGAGCGTAGCCCGTTCGCGATTGGCGCCGACTTCGCCGGCGGCTCGTTCGATATTGACGATTCCGCGGACGATGTGGCCGATCAGATTGCCGTCGACCGAGTAGTCGTCGACGAGGCCGAGTTCGTTGGTCCGCATTTCGTCCAGTTTTGCGAGATCGTGCGCGATAATGCCCGCATAGAGCAGTTCGCGATCCAGGCCGCGGTAGACGGTCATCAGGGCTTTGGCGGCACGGAGGATGGTGACGGTGTGGTAGAGCAGACCGCCCAGCTCCGCATGGTGGAGCGTCCGTGCGGCCGGAGCCGTCAGGAGGCGTCCGTCCGCATTGGCCCATTCAAGGAGTTTGACGAGAATATTCCGGAGGGAGGCATCGGAGAATTGTGCGATGGTTTCGCGGATTTCTTCGAGCATGGTTTCCGGGGTTTCGGGCGCGTGCGGCACGAAATCGGCGGGCGATTTCCGGTCGTCATCCGTCGAGAGACGGAAGCGGTCGATTCGGAGCTGGAGATGACCGTTGTAGAGATTTCCGGCCCCTTCGATCCAGAGAACGGAGCCGACAGATGGCTCCATACCCTTTTCGTATTCCCACGCTTTGGCGGGAATGGTTCCGTAGCTATCGACGAGTCGGAGATCGAGGAAAGATTTTCCGTTTGCGGTTTGACGGACGGCGGATTCTTTGACGAGAAGCCATCCCCGGAACGGCAATCCGGCGCGGATATCAGCCGTCGTCTGCGATTCAATATCGGCCATGTTGTTTGTAGATTCCGTGAGAGAGGGATTATTTCTTGCCGTGGCAGTTTTTGTACTTTTTGCCGGAGCCGCAGGGACAAGGATCGTTGCGGCCGACCTTATGGACGCCAGTGGCATTGGAGATGGCGGCCGGGCGGGAGGCGGTATTGGCGGCGACGCGGTTCAGGAGGGAATCGAAGGCGGCATCCGTCTTTTGGCTGGCCGGAGCGGTTGCGGGGCGCGGCGTTTCGGCGGCCGGGTGTGGGGCGGGCGCGATCTGGCCATTGCCGTCCGAGGACGGGCTGGTCAGCTGGATGCGGCGCGGCCGGCGAATTTGCGCCATGAAGTTCTGCATGTTTTCCACGGATGTAGAGGCTCGGAAAAGACCGGAGCTGATGCGCGTCTTGATGGAGAGCATGAGGTGTTCGAAGAGGGAATAGGCCTCGCGCTTGAATTCGATCAGCGGATCGCGCTGGCCGTATGCCCGCAAGCGGACGGCATCGCGCAAATCGTCCATGGCGCGGAGATAGTCCTGCCATTCGCGGTCGATGGCGCGCAAGAGCACAAAGCGTTCCAGACGCGGCAAGACCTCCTGGTTTTCCAGCGAGCATTTCAATTCGTAGGCTTCTTCGACGCGCTTGTAGATTTCTTCGGCGGCATCGGCGGGGCGTCCGGCGTAGGCTTTAAGCTCTTCGGGCGTCACGAGAACCGGGAAGATGGATTGGATCCATTCGGCGAAATCCTCGGGCTGGCAATCCTTTTCGTTGCCGGTGAGATAGGTTTCGGCTTGGGTCAGGACGACATCATGGAGAATGTCGAGCGCCAGTTCGTGGGCGTTCTCTTTTTTGAGGACGTCGGAGCGGAATTCATAGACGATGGCGCGCTGTCGGTTCATGACGTCATCGTACTCGAGCGTGCGCTTGCGGATCGAGAAGTTCCGCTCTTCGACGCGTCGCTGGGCTGTTTCGATGCTGTGGTTGAGCCAGCGGTGT
>JBJEVW010000215.1:0-2587 GCA_051884735.1 Kiritimatiellia bacterium
GGGGGCTTGATTCTGCTTTTGTATATCGTTTTGAATGCCTTTTATTCTTTCGGGGGAAAGACGATCCCGATTGCGGATTTGTGCATTCTGGTTTCTGGATTTTGTCTTCGTGTCGTCTACGGTTCCTGCATTACGGGCACCCCGGTGTCGAAATGGCTCAATCTGATGGTGGTTGCCATTTCCTTTTTCATGGCCCTTGGAAAGCGGCGCGGCGAGTTGCAGGGAACGGCCGACACGACCCGGAAAGTCCTCCGGTATTACACGCATAATTTTCTGGACAAGAACATGTATGTCTTCTTGGCCATGACGGACATTTTCTATGCTCTTTGGGCTTCTGACGAGAAGATGGCGACGGTTTGCGCGAAGCATCCGGGGCTTCTCATTTGGACGGTTCCGCTCGTCATTTTGATTACGCTCCGGTACAGCTACAAAATCGAAAGCGGGGGAGACGGCGATCCTGTCGAGGTCCTCCTGCACGATTTGGTTTTGCAAGGCATGGCGTTGCTGTATGCGCTTGCGATGCTGTTCATCTTCTATTGTTGAGCTTGTCAACGAGGCGTGTTTTGGGGAGGGATGCGGACGCGTTTGGCGAGGAGGAATATTTCGCGGATTTGCTGAGCGGTTCGGGCGTTTTGCCAACGTTTGTCGAAGGTGGCCGAAATGATAATCTGGGCGACCATGGCGAGAGCCCGGAGGTGAGTTGTTCGGCGGTTTTCGCTGGCGAAGAGGAAAATGACGGTCCGGATGCCGTCGGGCGTTTCCTCGCCGGAGAAGTGGATCCCCTGTTCGGACTTTGCGAGAACGATCAGGAACTGATTCTGTTGGCCGGGCAAGATAATATGTGGAATGGCGACGCCGGGAGCGATCACGGTGCTTGACGCGCGTTCGCGGGCAAGGAGCCGATCGAGCAGAAAGGAGCTGTCGATCCGGAGTTTTTCGGCAGCCGCCCGAGCCGCTTGCGCGAAAAGATCTTCTTGGGTGGCGGCGCCCTCTTCGATGATGACGGGGGCCTTTTCGATGGCGGCATCGAAAGAGTCTTCCGTGAGATTGTCGCGCAATCGGACGACCTCGCGGAGTTCGCGTTCGAGAACGGGCACCTCGTAGTCGGGACGAGCGAGGCGACCCACGAGTTGCTGAAGGGCGGACTGGCGCTTTTCCTTCAGTCCGTAGCACATATAGAGAAGAACGCTAAACGCGATGAGGCCGAAGGAAAGGCCGAGGGAGGCATCGCCGAGCTTCACGATAAAGAGCGTAAAGAGTCCGATGCAGAAAATGGGCAGCACCGGGTAGAAAGGCATCCGGAAAGAAGGGCGGTAGTTCATGACACCGCTTTCCCGGATGATGATGACGGAAAGGTTCGTGAGGATGTAGGAAAGCATGACGACCGCAGAAGCGACCTTCACAATGCTTTCGATATCGAGAAACTGCACGAGAGCGACGATGGAGCCGGTCAGGAGCAGGGCGGGGACGGGAATTTTTCGTGAACCGCAGACCTTTGCGAAGATGGCGGGTGCATAGTGGTCGCGCGCCAAGGCGACGGGATAGCGTGCGGCGCCCATGAGGCCGGCATTTCCGGTTGTGACATAGGCGAGCAGGGCGCCGATTGTCATGATGATGTAGCCGGGGCGACCATAGTAGTTTCGTGCGACTTTTGCGAGAGGTTCGTAAGCGCCGATCAGTTCATCGGGCTCAAGTGCGCCGGCGGTTGCCGCCATTGTGAAACCATAGAGGATAGTCACGACCGCCAGCCCCATCAGGATTCCCAACGGAATATTGCGGCGTGGGTTGCGCACCTCTTCCGCCACGCTGACGACGCCGAGAAGACCGCCGAAAGAGACGAACAGGAATCCGGCTTCGTAGATGACGTCCATTGGTCTTTTGCCCGGCAGGAGCATTGGCTCGAAGCGACTCAGTTCGACGAATGGATGGGCGCAGACGATATACAGCACCATGATTCCGAGCAAGACATAGACGAGAAATTGTTCAAGTTTTGCCGCGGCGGACGTGCTCAGCAGATTGATCAAGAGAAAGAGTAGGGTCAGGGCGACGCCGAAAACGGGGGATGGCACCGATGGAAAAAGATTGGAAATCAGGTGTGCGGTACCCCAAATGGCGAACGCGCTTTTGAGAGCCAATGCGGCCCAATTCAAGATGCCGGCCATTGTTCCCGCCATTGGACCGAGACTTCGTGTGGAGAAGTAGTAGATACCGCCGGCTTGCGGCATAGCGGTAGCCATTTCAAGGACGGCGAGAATGCCGAGGGTAGCTGCGATGCCTCCAAGGACATAGGAGAACATGACGGCGGGACCGACATGTCCGAAGGCGGTTCCGGGAAGGAGGAAGATACCGGCACTGATCATGGCGCCGACGGCGATACAGAAGACATCGGAAAGTCCGAGCGTCTTGATAAATTGATGATTCGATGTAGACATGGGGAAAAGAACCGGAAAATGGAAACAATCGCGGAGCAAGCGATCAATCTCTCTTTGATTGTAGCAGATTTTTGGATTTCCGTCTTCCGCCGCCGTGGGGCACCCTTATCCCGGTTTTTCGGGGTAAATTCTTCCGGACCCGGGTCAACGCCTTG
>JBJEVW010000216.1:0-10640 GCA_051884735.1 Kiritimatiellia bacterium
TATTTTCAAGCGAAATTGAAAACCTGGGATCATTTATCCCGGATTTTTCCGGGATCAGGATGTTCCCGGCTGTCGCTGGACTTCATGGAAACGCTCTAGTAGAATGTGCCCTACCTATGAAAAAGATTCCTTTGTCCGATTGGACGGCCAAGCCGTTCTCCCTCTTCAACACCGGATGGTTTCTCGTGAGTGCCGGAGATTTTGCTTCCGGCCGCTGGAATGCCATGACGGTGTCATGGGGATTTTTGGGCACCATCTGGTCGCTGCCTGTCGCCCAGATCGTCATCCGCCCCCAACGCTATACACGCGAATTTCTGGACGAATCCGACTCCTTTACCCTTTCCGCTTTTCCGGAGGACAAGCGCGCGGCTTTGCGGTACTTGGGAACGCATAGCGGACGCGATGACGACAAGATCGCGGCTGCGGGATTGACCCCCGTGGCGGCTCCGACCGTCGCCGCTCCCGCCTTTCGTGAAGCGTCGCTCGTCCTGGAATGCCGCAAGCTGTTTCGCCAACCGATGGCGGCGGAATCGTTTTTGGACAAGAAGCTCGTCGGAACAAATTATCCGGCGAACGACTTCCATATCCAATATATAGGAGAGGTTTTGGGCGTATACGAATCCTGAACGCACCCTATCGGATCCTTGCCTGTCAGGGACCGGACACGCGTTGAAACGATCGATTTGAACATGGACATCAACTCTTCCAGAACGCTTCTTGTTCCGCCTTCGGATGCCGAGACGGGGCGTCCGGCGCGCATTCGCAAAGTCGTTTTGCTGATGACGGAATCGGGAAAACGGATTCCGGTCTCGAAGGACTCGTTTTGTATCGGCTCGGCAATGGGATGCGATTTGCAGCTGTCCGACAAGTCGGTTTCCCGGCGGCATTGCCGCATCGGGGTCGACCCCAATCGTGGGTACTACATCGAGGATTTGGGCAGCACGAACGGCACTTTTGTGAATGGCATCCGGATTTCGCACGCCTACTTGACGCAGGGCGCGGATTTGCAGTTGGGCAATGCACGGCTGCAGTTCGACCCGCTGGACGAGTCGCGCCCGCTCGAACAGAGCGATTCCGAGAGTTTCGGCGTCCTCGTCGGCCGTTCTCCTGCCATGCGGCGTGTTTTCCATGTCGCTGAGACGTATGCTCCGACGGATGCTACCGTCATGCTGACCGGCGAAACAGGTACCGGAAAAGAGGTGCTGGCCGAAGAAATCCACCGCCACAGCCCCCGCGCCGCGCATCCTTTTATCGTCATCGACTGCGCCTCTCTCTCCCGCGAACTGATCGAGAGCGAACTCTTCGGGCATGTCCGCGGCGCCTTCACAGGTGCGGCACACGACCGCGTGGGCGCTTTCGAGGAGGCGGACGGCGGGACGGTTTTTCTGGATGAAATCGGCGATTTGCCGCCGGATTTGCAGCCGAAACTGCTCCGTGTCCTGGAACGGCGCGAGGTTCGCCGTGTCGGCAGCAACGACGTCCGAAAGGTGGACGTCCGTATTCTCTGCGCCACCAACAAACGGTTGGACGAAGAGGTCAATGCGGGACGTTTCCGCGAAGACTTGTTCTATCGCCTGTCGGTCGTTTCCATCGAATTGCCGCCGCTGCGCCAACGCTTGGAAGACATTCCGCTGTTGGTCGAGGTGTTCGCCAAACGCCTTCACAATGCAAATCTGGAAACCGATTTGGGCGATGTACGGGGTGCATCCGAACCGCTGCTTCACTATCCGTGGCCCGGCAATGTCCGCGAACTTCGCAACTTGGTCGATCGCGCGTTTTACTCGCCGCGTCGTCCGGTCAATCTGGGGCAGGCACTCGCCCAGGGGCGCCTTGGGCTCCGCCGGGCTCGGGAATCCGGATTCGGCGAGGCCGGTTTTCTGCCGTGGGAAATCGGTTCCGCGGACGCCACCGGGGAACCGACGCCCGCCAGCTTCAAGGAAGAAAAGCAGAAACTGGTCGATGCTTTCGAACGCCGGTATTTCTCTGCCTTGTTGCAGCGAAACGGCGGCAATGTATCGAAAACCGCACGCGAGGCGGGAATCGAACGCGCGTATTTGCAGCGTCTCATCAAGAAACTCGGTATTGCGGGGGCAAACAGCAGCCCGGACTGAAAGAAACGCCGACGGCCCCGGACGCCCCCCGCACGCGTTGCCGCAGACTCTTCCATCCGCGTTGTCCTGTTTTTCCCTTTTCACCATTTTGTATTTGTTCCCATTTCCTCCACATGAAAAAAAAGTCCACCTTTTCTTTTGGAACCCGTTTTCGCCAGTCGCTTTCCGAATCGCGACGTATGGTCGTAAAGGTCGGCAGCAAGGTTCTTGTCAATGCAAAAGGCGAACCGGACGCGGCTTGCATCCGGCGATTGGCCCGTCAGATTGCGGAACTCTGCCGCAAAAAGGTCCAGGTTGTGCTGGTGAGTTCGGGTGCAATTGCCGCCGGTATGCGCGCTTTCGGCATGTCGGAGCGTCCCGACTCAGTCCCCGATTTGCAGATGTGCGCCGCGGTCGGGCAGGTTCGCTTGATGCGCCTGTATCACGATGCATTCGCAAGGGAGGGAATCACAATCGGGCAGGTACTCTTGACGCACGACGATTTTGTGCGGAAGCTTTCCGTCGCCAACATGCGCCGTACCATGGATGATCTTCTCCGGCATGGCGTCGTTCCCATCGTCAACGAAAACGACGTCGTCGCCGATGAGGAAGTCAAGGCGTTCATGACTCTGGGCGACAACGACCATTTGGCCTCGTTGATTGCGCTCCAGACCCGGTCCGATCTGCTGGTCATGCTTTCCGCCGTGGATGGCTTGCGCCGTCCCCTCGAGAACGGCCGCGGCACGGAAAGAATTCCGTTTGTCGAAAAAATCGACCGCATGGTCACAGCCCTGGTTCGCCCCCCGGACGCGGGTGCCATCTCCAAGGGTGGCATGGACAGCAAACTCAAATGCGCCAAGGCTTGTATGCAGGCAGGTTGCAATGTCGTCATTGCCGATGGATGCCGCAAGGATGTCCTCACGCGCATTTACGCGGGCGAGGACGAAGGAACGCTGTTCGCCGCCACCCCGCTCTAGCCCGCACAGCAACGCCGGCCGCCTTGCGGCAGTCGGCATACCGAAATATGGATTGAACCAATCGCTATGGAAAAGGACGCATTAGATGCCATCACCGCCCGCGCGGTGGCCGCATACCGGAAAACCGTTCTCCTGACCAGTTCGCAAAAGCGCGATTTTCTCGAGGCATTTGCAGACAAACTCAAGGCTGCCCGTGCGGATATCCTTTCGGCAAATGCCGAAGATCTGCAACATGCAAGAGAATTGGGGCGGCCGCAGAGACTTCTGGACCGGCTGTCCATCTCCGAGAACCAGTTCGACCGCATGATTCGCCGCATTCGCGATGTCGCCGCAATCGCGGATATCGTGGGCCAGACGGCATCGAGCTGGATTCGCCCCAACCGCCTGGATATCCGGCGGATTCGCGTCCCCGTCGGCGTCATTTGCGTTTGCTGCGAATCGCGCCCCTTCGTCTTCCCGCTGACCGTGGCCATGTGTTTCAAGACCAACAATGTCGTGGTCTTTGCTACGGATACGGAGGGAGCGCAGACCACCCGGGCGTTCGAGAGCGTAGTTCGTGCCTGCGAGGAACTTCCGGGTTTTCCAAAGGACGCCATCCAACTGCTCTCCGAACCCGGCCATTTGGAGGCTTGCCGCTATTTGACCTCCTTGGATCATTCCTACGATCTGGCCATTTTGCGCGGATCGCAGGATTTTGTCACGGAAATCTCACGACAGGCGCGTATTCCCGTGTTCAAACGAGACGGACGGCTTTGCCATGTCTATGTCGATTGCGACCATCTGGAGGGTGCGGAAAACAAGATCGTCGAAACAGATCTGGCAATGGCGGTTCAAGTTACCATCGCCTCGCGTTGCTATATGCCGGATTCTTGCTCGTCGATTTCCGTGGTGCTAGTGCATCGCGATATCGCGCCTCGCTTCTTGGCGGCTTTTCGCGCCGCCGCCGGTCAAAATTCACTTCACCTCAAGGCGGATACCCGGGCGCAGGTATTCCTGCCGGAAGCCGCCTTGGCCGAACCCGCCGATTTTACCAATCCGGCAATCGGCAAGACGGAACTCGCAATCGGCATCGTCGATAGCGAAGAGGAAGCCATCGAAAGAATCAATGCCAACGGTTCGGCACTCTCCGATACGATCGTAACCGGATCGGAAGAAGCAAAACGCCTTTTCTTTTCCGGCGTCGATTCCGCCGTCGTCTACGCCAATGCCTCGACTTGCTTTACGAACGGAAGCGAATTCGGCATGGGGGCGGATCTCGGCATTTCAACGGACAAAATAGACGTTCGCGGCCCGATCGGATTGGAGGCGCTCACCAGTCTGAAGTTCGTGGTGCGCGGTGCGGGACAAACCCGGGGAGGTGGCTAATGGCTCATCCGCAAATGATTCTCGTCTTTGGGACAGACGGCTTTTTGGTCGAAGAACAAGTGCAGAACCTGCTTCGCGAACTGTTGCCAAATGCGCAGTCGGGCGATTTCTCCCTGGAAACCATCCAGGCGTCCGTCGAAAAGGCGGACGATGCCGTGGCGGCACTCCAAAATGCCCAACAGGCGTTTTTGCAAACCAGCTTTTTCGCAACCGATAAGGTCGTTTGGCTGCGGGGACTGAATTTCTCCGCAGGAACCGATCGCGTTTCCAAGTCCCAGACCGTCCACGATGCCATTGAAACCTTCCGCACCTCGTTGCGCGAAAAGGGGTTGCCCGCCGGTGTCACGCTGTTGATTTCCAGCACCAACCTGGCGAAAAACTCGGCGCTCTACAAGAGCTTCCAGGCAATGGCAAAGGAAAAGCGTGCGGAAATCATCGAAACGCCGGGCGGCGATACCAACAGCGCCCGCAAGCTGGTCGGCCGCTTCGCCGCACAAATGGGCTTCACGATCGGCGCCGAGGCCGTGCAGGTCTTGGTGGACCGGGTCGGCACCGACGGCAGCACACTCAAGAACGAGTGCGCCAAACTCTTTACCTACACAAACGGAAAAGAACCGACGCCGGCCGATGTCAGTGCCATCTGCACCTTGCATTGCGATGGGGAGGCTTGGGATCTCGCAGACGCATTCGGCTCCCGAAACCTCACCGAATGTATCCGGGTTCTGCATGACTTGATCCGCCTCAAGGCCGCGCCTATCATGCTGATCATCGTCCTCGAGGGTCGAATGGCGGATATCTGCTTGCTTGCAGATGCACGCGAAAAAGGCTTGCTCGCTTCCTCCGGCAGCGCTTGGGCGCAGAATCTTTCCGATGCAGACCGCTCCGCCGTTCGCGATATCGCCGCCGCCGATCCACTCAATAAATTCGGTTTTGCCAAAAACCGGATCCTCGCACAGGCAAAACTGTGGACTTCCCGGCAGGCGCAGGACGCACGCCGGGCCCTCTTTACCTGCCATGAAACGCTGACGTCCGCTTCCGTCGATCCTGCGGCGGTCTTGGAAATCGCTCTTTCCAAGGCGCTTTCCTAACCCGAGATTTTGCCCTTGTTCTTTTATGAGGGCTGGAATCCGCCGATTCTTCCGGCAAACCTCCCACATCCACCAATTATGCTGATTCATCCTCATTCCAAATTTCTCCTCGCCGGAGACTCTGTCACCGATATGGGCCGTACCCAACCTGTCGGACAGGGTCTGTTCAATCCGCATGGCACCGGTTATCCAAATGTCATCCAAGGCCTGCTGACCTCGATCTATCCCGACTACCTCATCAATGTCGTCAACATGGGATACAGCGGCAACACGTCGCGCGATCTGCTCAACCGTCTCGAAAAGGATATCCTGCCCCTGAAACCGGATTGGCTTTCGGTCATGATCGGCGCCAATGACGTTTGGCGTCAATTCGATACGCCGCAAATCCCCGAATGGGGCGTTCAGCCGGATGAATATCGCGACAATCTGACGAAAATCGTCACGCTGTCCAAAGCGGTGACCTCGAACATCATTCTCATGACGCCGGTCTATTGGGAATCGAGCCTCACGGATGCCATGAGCGCTCGTATGCGTGAATACGGCCAAATCGTCCGGGAAGTCAGCGCGCAGGAAAAGGTGCTCTTCTGCGATGTGCAAAGCCGCGTCGACCGCGTTTTGAAGCACTGCAACGCCAATTACATTACCTGGGATCGCGTCCATCCGAACATTCCGGGAGCCAATGTCATCGCGCATGCGCTGCTGGATACGCTCGAATTCGACTGGAATCGCGATTTTTAACGCCTCTTTTGCTTTTCCCTCCCAAAAATAGAACGGAAAACAATTGTTCTGATTCTTTTGTCCTCCGGCGAAACGATTGAAAATTCGCACTGAGTCCGCATTTTCATCCAAAAGATCGAAAAGCCGGAAAAAGAGAATTGAAATCATTACAAACTAGCGATAGAGTCAAACTCGTTCTTAGGTCAACTCCATCGAGTTTTGAGAACGAACATCCGGTCTCCCCGGTTCTACCATAAGGAAAAACACTATGAAATTCCGTTGCTCTGTTTGCGGTTACGTCTACGAAGGTGACGAGGCGCCCGCCCAGTGCCCTCAGTGCAAGGCCGCCAAGGAAAAGTTTGTCAAGGTCGAAGAAGCCCCCAAGGCCGACAAGCCTGCGGCTTCCGCCCCCGGCAAAGGCAAGCTTGATCTCCCCATGATGGCTTGCGAGCATGTCGTCGGCTCCGCCAAGGGGCTTGATGAGCGTGTCGTTCAGGGTCTCCGTGACAACTTCATGGGCGAATGCACCGAAGTTGGCATGTATTTGGCCATGTCGCGCCAAGCCGAGCGTGACGGCTATCCCGAAATCGCCGACGCCTTCAAGCGCTATGCGTTCGAGGAAGCCGAGCATGCCGCCAAGTTCGCCGAACTTCTCGGCGAGGTCGTGACGCCCTGCACCAAGAAGAATCTCGAGCTCCGTACGGAAGCCGAGACCGGTGCTTGCGAAGGCAAACTCGAACTTGCCAAGCTCGCCAAGGAACTTGGTTACGATGCCGTCCACGACACCGTCCATGAAATGGCCAAGGACGAAGCCCGCCACGGCAAGGGCTTTGCCGGTCTTCTTCAGCGCTGGTTCTAAGGCGCTTTTCTTTCCACCGCTTCCCGCCTGACGGGAAAACAGTCGGAAATGCCCGTCCGCCGATCCGTTCCTAGCGGACGTATCGGCGGGCTCTTTTTCTTTTTTTTCTTTATTTCGCAATCCGAAATCTTCCGCACGATGAAAGCGAACAGAGAGGCGCTTCACGCTCTTTTGATGGAGCGCGGGATTCCGGCTACCATGCAACGGATTGCAATCTTGGAGTATGTCCAGTCGGATCACGGGCATCCGTTTGCCGACACGGTTTACCAAAAACTCCGAGGAAAAATTCCCACATTGTCGCTGACGACGGTCTACAATACGCTCCGTCTCTTTTGCGAGCATGGACTTGTCCGCATGGTTCCGTGCAACGACGCGGCAGGAATGCGATTCGACGCGGATTTGAAACCGCACGCCCATTTTCGGTGCGATAAATGCGGAGAGATTTTCGATGTGGATGCCGGAATTTGGAAGGAAACACTTCCCGGTTGCCGCATCCCGGATGGATTCCATGTTTCCGGTAGTTTGGTTTTGCTAAGTGGCCTATGCGCAGAATGCCAAGCAAAAAATCCGATTTGCCACTAGCTTTCCATACACCCTTCCTCCTTTCGCCGTTTTCCGTTTCGGAATATTGTTGGTGATGGGGCGCGATGGTCGTTTTGCATGCCGTGGTGTCGTCCACGGCACGTCGCCCGCGGCTGTGCGCATCTCGGATACCCCATATCCGTGCATAATGCTACCCCTTTCGTCCCAGTTGTCCCATTCGTCCCAGGCAATGAACCACAAAGCCCTGCGTACGCCCCTTGCGCAACGATGCGCCGTATCTCGCATCGCGCATCGCCCCCCTCGCCATCCCGTCCCCTCGCCTCCTTAAAATCTCAATCCTGTAAATCCTTTGCGGCTTTCGTGACGGCTTGTTTTTCCGGCTGTCGGGACTCCCGCCATCCGACTCTTTGTGGCTTTGCTTATCGGCCGTCGGGCCTCCCGGCCCCGACTATCGTCGATTCTTTTAGGGAAGGGACGAAACGCTCTGTTTTTCTGCCGATAGGACGGCAAATTTTCCATTGAGGTAGAGACACTGCGCATTTTTGAAACCGGCTTCCTTTAGCCAGACAAGTTCTTGTGCGACGGTGCATTCGCGGTCGAGTTTTTTGCGCTCAAGCCAGCGTTCATGCTCCTTCTCCGAAATGCCGGCTTCCTTCATCCATTCCATCCAATACGATTCGATTTTTCTGTCCAATTCCTCGTCTCCGGAACAGAATTGGTCGTAATTCACAAATGTTCCGCCTTCGGCAAGCGACGAATAAATCATCCGGAAGAGCTTTCTCTTCCGATCGTGTTCCAAGTGGTGGATGGAAAGCGCCGAAAGGACCAATTCCGGCGTGCCTTCCGGCAGGCTTTCGGTATAATCGGCGATTTCGTATTGGATGGATGAAATCTTTGCAAACCGTTTTTTGGCAACGGCAAGCATTTCTTCCGCCAAATCCACAAGAACAAAGCGGGCTTCCGGAAAATACGGAAGCCAGAATGAAGGGAGCAATCCGGTCCCGCTGCCCAAGTCAAAGATGAGCGTCGGTTTTCGGCTCAAGGATTTAGCCACAAAATCCGTCATGGAAGCATAATACGCATCAAAACACGGAATAAACTTTTTCCGGTTTTCATCGTATTCTTTTGCAATGAGATTGAACTGGCTCCGAATGTCCATGGTCTTGATTGTACCGATATTCCTGTTTCGGTTTCCATTCTACCACAGATCGGTTGTCGCAGAATCCGTTTTTGGGAAAATTTGCGTCTTTCGAAAAACGGCATGGAGTTGATGGTCAGCAAGAAATCTATTGTTCGACTGGAGAAGCCTCCGGCAATTGCGCTTTTCCGGCATTCCAAAGGCAACACCAACCAAGGATTGCGGGAAGCCATAGAAGCCGGTCCAAGCTACTGTACAGATGCCAGGAAAAATCATCGGCCGTGCTGAGTCCGTAAATCCACGCAAATGACAATAGACTTAGCGCAAGAAAACAGAGAAAGACTGAATCGGTGGAAGAGAACTTCGTCCGTGGCCGAATCAGCTGCATCAAAAAGCCCGTTGCCAGAAGAGGATAGAAAAATGCCGTCTCCCATGGTCGCGCAACCATTTCCTCTGCCATGGCTTTTCCGGCAAGAATACATTTCTGCAGATCCGGCATCCAAATGGGCGCGTAGCCGAAAAGTCTCGCCCCCGACATGCGACTGCCGAAAAACCAAATGAACGGAAGAAGCCCCCCGAGCAAGAGTCCCCGGAAGGGAGCCGACTTTTTTCCGCGGCAAATCCGCACGCTCAACCAGAGGAACAGAAAGAAGAGCAACCCCTCGTTTTTGAACCATCCCGCCGCTCCGGCTAAGAACCATCCGGTCCAATCGTCGCTCCCGTCGCGAACCGCTTCCCATCCGGCAAGCAGACAAAGAGCCATGAAAGGCTCCGCATAGCAATTGGTTGCTACGGCAAGAGAGGTCGGGCTGAGAAAGAAGGCCAATACAAGGCATTGCTTCCCGATGGAACCGCGCACGTGCTGAAGGAGCCGGTAAAGGAGCACGCCCATGGCAAATACCGATAAAAGCTGCGGCAAACGCTCCGCGCATCCACCGGAAAAACCGAACGCCGAAAGCAGAAGCATCGCAAGCCCCGGCGGATAGGCAGGTTCCAAAAAGCGATAGGCACAGTCCGTGAACAAGTCGTGAGGAATCCCGCCCATTCGATAAAAGAGCGCCGCACGTCCTCCAAAAACACCCAGACCATTGGGGGCTGTGTAATCATGCGACAGGCACAGCCACGCGAGAAGGATGGTATACAGGAGAACGAGAACGAATTCCGACATGCGGACAGAAAGACGCACGGGTGCTGAATATGCTTGTTTCCGCCATCGCACAAATCGCACCCAAAACAAAAACAGGAGAATCGCGAAGCCTAAAATCGCGAGCGACCAAATCCGGATTGGAATGTCGGCAAGCAAGAGCACTCCCGTCCCGATGGACAGAAGGAGCTGTGCTGTCAGCATTCCTGTCCATCTTTTCCATAGGAACATTCCCGCAATGGCCGGCAGAAGAACGCAAACCAACCCCGCGATTTCATCCGCGACAGATACGCGACGACTGGCGAGCTCCCCGGAATCTGGACGGCTCGCCTCGGAATGCACCCATAAAGTCCATCCGTATTTCTCGTAAACGCAATCATAGCGCGGGATTCCGTTTTCATCCGGCTCCGGCTCGAATGCATAACGCGGTGCATATACCGCCAACGCCTTTCCGATCTGCTCCTTCGGTCCAAACCGGACAGGGCCAGGACACTGATGCCACGACAGCATGAGTTGCGAAAAGCGGAGCGCCGAACCTTTTTGTTTCTCCTCCCCCGTCAAAATATGCACGGAGGTGCCGGGGGACAAGTGCGCATCCGCCATTTCATGAATGACATTCAACCTGTTGCTGGCATGGGCGAATCCTTTTTCACGCAATGTCGAATATCCCCATTTCGCACCTTCAACCCACTCGCGAAATGTGCCGAAATGAAGCACCA
>JBJEVW010000217.1:0-2580 GCA_051884735.1 Kiritimatiellia bacterium
TCCTGGATGAAGTAATTGAGGATCGCCCATTCGAGTTGGGCGCCGATGCCGCGATAGAGCCAAAAGCCGTTGCCGCCCATGCGGACGCCACGTTCATAATCGATCAATCCGAGTTTCGTGCAGAGATCGACATGATTTTTCGGTTCGAAATCGAAGGTTGGCTTTTCGCCCCAAACCGACATGACCTCATTGGCCTCCTTACCGCCGGGAACGACGCCAGGAGCCGGCATATTCGGAAGGGTTAGGAGGATGGAGCGCTGCTTTTCGTCGAGCTCGCTTGCTTCCTTGTCGAGAGCCGCAATCTTTTCGCCGAGCGTGCGCATTGCGGCTTGCATTTCAGATGTATCTTGACCGGCCTTGCGGAGAGTACCGATTTGCTTGGAGGTCGTATTGCGTTCGTTCTTGAGGAGATCGACGGCTGCGACCTTTTCGCGGCGCAGCGTGTCGCATTCCAAAATCTGGTCAACGAGTTCAGGGTTGGCCCCGCGATTGCGGAGTCCTTCGCGAATCACATCGGGCGTTTCGCGGATTTTTTTGATATCAATCATGGTATGTAGTGGAACAAAAAGAGTTCCTTGCTGGAAAGAAACGAAAGGAGAAAAGGGGAAGGAAAGCGGCGGAGCGATTAGACACCCGAAAAAGCCGCAAAACCGCCATCAATCGGAATGACGACTCCCGTCACGAAAGCGGAAGCCTGATCATCGAGCAGCCAAAGAGTCGTTCCGAACAGATCGGACGGATCGCCGAAGCGACGCATCGGAGTATGCGCGAGAATTTTTTCGGAACGAGGCGTAAGGGAGCCATCCGGATTGGTAAGGAGAGACCGGTTTTGGTTGGTGAGGAAAAATCCCGGTGCGATTGCATTCACCCGGATTCCGGTCGGCGCAAAATGCACGGCGAGCCACTGCGTGAAGTTGGACACGGCGGCTTTCGCGGCGGAGTAGGCGGGAATTTTGGTAAGGGGACGGAACGCATTCATGGAGGAAACATTGAGAATGGTTCCGGACTTCTGCCGTACCATATCGCGGGTAAAGACCTGTGTCGGGAGGAGTGTCCCAAGGAAATTCAGATTGAAAACGAAGGAAACGCCGGCGGGATCCAGATCGTAGAAGGTTTTGAGGTTCGGGTCGGTGGAAGCAAGGTCTTCTGGAGAGAGCGTTTCCTTCGTCGTTGTTCCTTTCGGGTGATTTCCGCCTGCGCCATTGAGCAAGATGTCGATGTCGCCGAAATCCGCGTGAATGGCTTGGTAGACGGCTTCCAATGATTCGCGCTCGAGAACATTGCATGCATAGCCTTTTGCGACACCACCATTGGCGACGATCTCGGCAGCGACGGCATCTGCCGCTTCCTGGCGAAGATCGAGAATGGCAACGCGTGCGCCAACGGCTGCGAGTGCTTTTGAGAGCGCTCCGCAAAGAACGCCACCGCCACCGGTGACGACGGCGGTTTTTCCGGAGAGAGAGAGAGTATTGTGGATATTCATGTCGAAAGAGATGGAAAATGGATGAATAAGGAGGGGATCAGGGAGCAGGAATGAACAGTTTTTGGTTGATCCGGATTTTTGCGGGATCGGCGATGCGGTTTTCCTGCAGGATGCTTTGCAACGATACCCCGTACGCGCGAGCGATTTCGGAGAGTGTCTCACCGGACGCGACGACATGTTCGTAGTAGCGGCCGGATCCGGTTGGTGCGGCGGCAGTAGTCGATGTGGTACGCGAGGAGACACGGACTTTTTTGGAGAATTCGTTGAGCTGGGCGTTGATGCGCTTGTCGGATTCGGCAAGGGCGCGGTTCACCTCGGAAACAATGGATTTGTGTTCTTGGGCAAGAGAAGCTTGAAGCGTTCCAGGAACCTGGTCGAGGCGCTTTTCCAACTCATCGAGACGGGCCGCGATTTGGTTCAGATCGCGACGCAAGGCAACGGCGTCCGCACCACGGGCATCGGTGGCCCGGGAGAGCTGATCGCTTTGCATGGCGACGGTATTGACGGAGCTGCCGACACCATCGACTTCAGACTGGAGTTGGGACAAGGAAGCTTCGAGGCGCTGGATACGGGCATCTCGAAGCTGTTCCGGCGTAGGCCCGGTTGGACGGCGTCCAAAAACAATTCGCCCCGAACCATCGGTGTAGCAACCGGAGCCGCATACGGCAAAAACGGCAGACACAAACAGTGCAAGCGGAAATTTTGTTACGGAAAACATCATGGTGAATCGGTCAGGCTTTCGGTTGAGCGGCTGCTTTCTGCGCGGCGTAGATTCGCTGGATGCGATCGTTGATATCTTTGTAGGTAACGTCCGCGCGGTAGATTTCCTTGAAGTATTTGGAAGCCTCATCGAGCGCTCCATCGGCTTCGCAAAGTTCACCCAACAGATAGTAGACATCCATCTTTTGCTGATCCATGGAAGGCAGAAGTTCAAGTGCGGTTTTCAACTGTTCGACCGCCATGTCGTTCATGTTTTTGTTGCGAAAACATTGCGCCATGAGATAGAGCGATTGGACACGATCCTTCGGAGAGCGTTGGGAAATCTGGAACTGTTGGATTGCCTCATCGTTGTATCCGTAGGTGTAATACTGTTCGCC
>JBJEVW010000218.1:0-10611 GCA_051884735.1 Kiritimatiellia bacterium
TCGTAGAGAACGGCGAGCCGCCACGGGGCCGGGAGGCCCGGCGGCCAAGCACAGAGCCATTGCGCACGCTCGCGCGCCCTCGCCGAGTCCTCCTAATCTTTGTGTTTTCTGCGGACAAACATTGGGACAACTGGGACGGATGGGAATTTTGGGACAGTTTTGCGCATTTTTGCCCCTCGGCACTTGGAAAAGACTGCGGCATTTTTGCGAGACGGTAGATTGAGCATTTGCTGACAAAGGGGAGTCTCGTTTCAGGAATCACCCTCCGAGAAAACGGGATAAGGGTGTTGGCGAAAGCGTCTAGCCATGCGAATCGACTTTTGCTAGGATGGGGAGCATGCCGGAACCAGTCACACAGAAAGATGAAGAAGAGCTGAAGCTGATGCGAGAGCGCATTGAGCTGGAGCGGGAAATGCTTTCGCTGGAGCGGGAACGGGTGTTGCGCGAGACGCGTCAGCTGGAAGAGATGAAGACGGCGAACACCTTTGCGGGGCATGGAGCCGGGATTCCGGCGGCATTTTGGCTTGTGGTGGCTGTTTTTGTTTTGGCGATGGGGCTTTTGCTTGGATGGGGCATCGGATACGATGTCGGGCGCGAGCATTCTCCGAAGCCGCGTCCGGTGAAGATCAGCCGTACGCTTGCCGAGGGGCTGACGCGCGTTTGGGCGGAGAAGCCGGCTTCTGTCGAGGAAGAATGCGGAGCGGCTTGGCAGACGTCGTCGGATGCTTGGTCTGAGACGATTGACGGAGTGCCGGTCTGGGCTGAAAAGCGCCGGTTATGGCATCCGGAGAATTCGTTCTTGATTTGGTAGCGGATGGATTTTGGGTGAAACGATGAGTCCTGTGGAAGAAGTCCCTTTGGAGATGGCACCCATCGGCCAACCGATGGCCAAGCCCTCGATTTACGATTTGGACGCGGACGGACGCGCCGCGCTCGTGGAAGCGTGCGGCGAGAAGGCATTTCGCGGGCGTCAGTTGGCGGAATGGCTGTTTACGCGTCATGCGGAACGGTTTGAGGAGATGGCGAATTTGCCCAAGGCGTTCCGCGAGCGGCTAGCGGAGCGGTGTCTGGATTTGGAAGGGACGCTTGCTCCGGTGGAAACGGCGGGGGAAGAATCGAGCGGGACGCGCAAGATTTTGAGCCGGTTGGCGGATGGCGAGCTTGTGGAGACGGTTTTGATTCCGGCGAAGGATCGTGTGACGGTCTGCGTATCGAGCCAAGTCGGGTGCGGTTTTCACTGTGCTTTTTGCGCCAGCGGCTTGAATGGCTGTGTGCGGAGTCTGACGCGGGGCGAAATTGTCGCGCAAGTCGTGCGGGCGGCGCGTCTGATCGGTCGGCGTCCGGATCGCATTGTCTTCATGGGGATTGGCGAGCCCTTTGCGAACTACAACCATACGCAATGGGCGGCACGTTGCATGAATGCACCGGAGCCGGACGGGTTAGGGATTGGTGCGCGGCACATCACCTTTTCGACCTGTGGCGTGGTGCCGGGCATCAAGCGTTTTTCCGGGGAAGGGATGCAGTTTGAGCTCTCCGTATCGCTTCATGCGCCGACGAACGAGTTGCGGGACAAGCTGATGCCGGTGAACCAGTACTGGAATCTGGACGAGTTGATACCGGCTTGCCGTGCCTATACGAAGCAGACGGGGCGCATCATCACCTTCGAGTACACTTTGGTGGCGGGCTTCAATGACGGACCCGAGCAGGCGCGTGAATTGGTCCGGTTGTTGCGTCCGTTTCCGAGTCGCGTCAATTTGATTCCGCTGAATCCCGTAGCGGAGTTTCCGGGAAAAACGCCGTCTGTGCGGACGTGCGAGCGGTTCCGCGATTATTTACTGCGAAACGGGATCAATGCCACGCTTCGGCAGAGTCGCGGCCGTGGCGTAAATGCCAGTTGCGGGCAATTGCGAAGAGCCCGTTCTCTCGCGGATACGGGAGAACGGGCGTCGGGGCAAGGCCTGCCGTGTTGAATACGGGTTACCGGATCAGCCTTCCAAGAAAGTCTGATAGGGGCGTAGATCCGAGGAAAGTTCGGGATGCCACGTAAACCCCAGAATGTTGCGATAGCGCACGGAGGTTGCTTTACCTTGGAAGGATGAAAGGATCTGGACATCGGGCGAAACCGATTCGATGGAAGGAGCGCGGATGAACGTCATGGGAACTTGCGGCAGATTGTTCCAGGAGTCAGTGAGGGAAAAACTACCGAGTTGGCGTCCATAGGCATTGCGGCGAACGGTAGCCGGGAGGGATCCGAACCAGACGGTTGGATCGCCGGCGATTTCGCGGGCGAGCAGGATGAGCCCGGCGCAAGTGGCAAAGACGGGCAACCCGTTCCGGATCGATTCCTGCAGTGGCCGGAAGAGGCCGAGATCGCGCAGAAGCTTTCCCTGCACGGTGGATTCCCCGCCGGGCAGGACAAGACCATCCATAGGCCGCTGCAGATCGCTCAGTTGGCGGATTTCGAAGGGTTTGGCGCCGACATTGGCCAGTGCATGGACGTGTTCGATGAACGCGCCCTGCACGGCCAAAACGCCGATCACTTTTTGTTTCATGATAGAGCAGATGACCGGCGAGGGGTTTATTTCCCGCGTTCTTCCATGATGGTCTGGATTTCTTCGGCATTGATGCCGACCATCGCTTCGCCGAGGTTTTCGGAGAGTTTGGCCAACAGCTTGGAATCCTGCCAGTTTGTAACGGCCTGGACGATTGCGGCGGCGCGTTTGGCCGGGTCTCCGCTCTTGAAGATGCCGGAGCCGACGAAGACGCCCTCGGCGCCGAGCTCCATCATGAGAGCGGCATCGGCGGGGGTGGCGACACCGCCGGCGGCGAAGTTGACGACAGGGAGTTTGCCGGTCTGATGGACGGCGCGGACGAGATCGAGCGGAGCGGCGAGCGATTTTGCGGCCTCAAAGAGTTCATCCTCGCGAAGGGAGACGATGCGGCGGATTTCGCTTTGCATTTTGCGCATGTGGCGAACGGCCTGCACGACATCACCGGTACCGGGTTCACCCTTTGTGCGAATCATGGAAGCACCCTCTCCGATACGGCGGAGTGCTTCGCCGAGGTCGCGTGCGCCGCAGACGAACGGGACGGCGAAGGCGGTTTTGTCGATATGGTAGAGATCGTCGGCGGGGGAAAGAACCTCGCTCTCGTCGATAAAGTCGATTTCGATCGCTTCGAGGATGCGGGCTTCGGCGATATGTCCGATGCGGCACTTTGCCATGACGGGGATGGAAACGGCGTCTTGGATGCCCTTGATCATGCCGGGATCGCTCATACGGCTAACGCCGCCGGCGGCGCGGATATCGGCGGGAATCCGTTCGAGCGCCATGACGGCGCAAGCGCCTGCGGCCTCTGCGATTTTGGCCTGTTCGGGAGTTGTGACGTCCATGATGACGCCGCCCTTGAGCATTTGGGCGAGGTTTTTATTCAGTTGGCTTCTGTCTTCCATTGAAAATACTCCTGTTTTTGGGGATGGATTTCGATGGCGGGAAAGGTACCACTTTGGTAGGATGCGTACAAATCAAAAATTGTATGGAGGGCAATCAAAATGCCAGTCAATTCGTTTCATGACTATCCGATGAATTGGAAACCCGAACGGGAGTCATTAGGGAAGGGCCCTTTGTATCTTTCCTTGGCGTCGCTGCTGGAGCGTGACATTTTGTCGGGCAAGCTCTTGGCGGGAACGCGGTTGCCGCCGCAGCGGGAGCTGGCGGACTATCTGGATTTAAATTTCACGACGGTTACGCGGGCGTACGATCTTTGCCGCAGCAAGAAGCTCGTGTACGGCATTACGGGACGCGGGACGTTTGTTGCGTCGATTCCGGGCGTGGCGGAAGAATCCCGGCGGAGCGACTGTATCGATCTGGGTGTCGTGCAGGGCTTTACGGAAGTCGGGGCAAAAGAGATTGTACGGGCCGCCCGAACGGCTTTGGCTCGTGAAACGGCGGAGCGGCTGTTCAGTTACGGGAATCGCGATGGCATGGAGCGGCACCGGGAAGCGGCGCGGCAGTGGTTGCTCCGTTGCGGGGTCGAGAGCGAGAAAGAGAATGTCATTGTCTTTCCGGGCGTTCAAGGGGCGCTCTCCTCCGCGTTGCTGTCGGTTTTTCGTACGGGGGATCTGATCGCGGTCGATACCTTTACGTATGCGAATTTCATTTCGTTGGCGCGATTGGCGCATGTCAAGCTGGTGCCGATTGCAGGCGATGCGCAGGGGATGTTGCCGGCGGCGCTGGCGCGGGCGGCGGCGCGGCTGCCGATTCGCGGGCTATTCATCATGCCGCGGCATTCGAATCCGACGGCGATAACCCTGCCGGCGGAGCGGCGGCGCGACATTGCGGAGATTTGCCGGGCTGCGGATCTCATTGTTTTGGAGGATGACGCCTCCTTTGCGACGGAGGACGAGGATCGTCTTATGCCGTTGCACGCCTTGATTCCGGAGCGCACGCTCTATCTTTCCGGTACAGCCCGGTTGATTGCGCCTGGGCTGCGCATCGCGTACGTGGCCTGTCCGGAGCGGGTGCGGGGGCCTTTGCAATCGGCCTTTCACCATACGACGATCAAGGCGAGCGCGCTCGATGTCGAGATTCTCAGCGAAATGATTTTGTCCGGGCGCGCGGAGGTCGTTCTCCGGAAAAAAGTGCAATTGGCACGGAAAGCCAATCGGCTATTCGCGGAGGTCTTTCCCGCGCTGGGGAACGCGGACGGCAAATCGCTGTTTCGGACGGTTCCGTTGCCGGGCACGCACGGGAGGGCGCACGAAGTCGAGGAGCGGGCGATGGCGGCGGGCCTTCGCGTCTTGCATTCGGATCGTTATCTGGCAGGAAAGGGAGAGGCGTTTTTGCGCGTTTCGCTTTCTTCGGCGGGAACGATGGCGAATTTGGAGATTGGGCTCCGGCGGCTACAAGCATTCGTGGCGGAGAAAACGGGTTCTCAGCACTGACCGGTTGCGCGGAAATAGTTCTGAAGCACGAGCAGGGAGATCAGTTTTTCGCGCTCGGGATTTTGGAAGCGCGCAACCCATTGGTGGGCGGCGGCGCGGATGGCGTCCAGTTTTTCCGGATGGCCGTTGAAGTCGTCGAGGCGCTCTTTGAGATCGGCGTAATCGGGGCGGATTTCGATGTAGTGGACATTGGGAACGAGGCGTCCTTCTTGGAACCACGTCTCGAATTTCGGCCGAGGCATGACGGCGATCGAGTTGGAGGAGAGCACCCATTTCAAGTTGGAGGCGACATCGTTGCCTTCGATTGCGAGAATATAGCGGTATTGAAGTTGGTCACGGATGGTCATGAGAGGTGCCATCCATTCCTTGCGGGTGATTTTCGAGGAGGTGTCGCCCAAATCGACGCATGGCATTCCGAACCATTTCTCGAAGAAATCGACGCGTCCGGGCTTATGGTAGATTTTGCCGCGAAAACAGGCCACGGGACTTTTCTGTGCGGTCGGAATCCGATCCTTCACGAAGAGGAAGTGCCGAACCTTATTGAGATTGAGAAGAACCGCGTTTTCGTTCGTGTCGGAAATGGGGCGTGATTTTACGATCGAGGGGACATCCGGCACGAAGGTAATATCGCCGGGGAGATGCGCCCACCGGAAATCGGGATTGAAATAGCGGAGAAATTCGCGCGTATCGAAGAAATATACCTGTCCTTTGCGTCCCATTCGCTGTTGGCTCAGGCGCTGCGCATCGGCCGGGAGGGGTGTTGCGGGGGAGAGGGGCAGCTTGTTGTAGTATGCGGCCCGGGTGCGAATCTCCTCTGCGTCACTGCGGCCATCAATCGAAGAGAGCAAGTCTGCCAGTTGGCGATGGTAGAATCCGCGTGGAACGAGAAGCGAGAGAGCGTTTGCCGAAAAATAGGCGAACTTCGAGTTTTTTCCGCTTCGAAAAGGGTAGAGCAACCGGCTAAAGAGGGACATTTGCGAGATTGGCAATGGTGTTTCAGGGGGTTGCGGTGGCGGCTTGTCCGGGTTGGGCGGTTGGCTCCGTTTCCCGGTCTTGGCCGATCAAGAGGGAGAGATTTCTCTGGAGCAAAAGGAGAATGACAATTGCCACAATCGCCAAAATGGGAAAAAACAGATTGGGGCCTTTTGGAGGAGGAGTATGCATGCGGACCGCCTTTTTCGAATCAATGCGTTTGTCCGATTTTACGAAAGCAACTTCATTTCCGCAAGCGGTCCTGATTCTCCGGGAATGTTGTTTGGAGGTGGATTTTTTGTGGGCGGAGGAATAGAATTGCGCGGCTATGACAAAATTATTGATTTGGTTGTTTATCCGGGAGGCGGACAAAACAGACGATCCGGCTGTACGGTCCTCTTACGGAAAATTGGCAGGTGTCACGGGAACGGTGTGCAATGCGTTTCTCTTTCTGGCGAAATTGGCGGCTGCGCTTGTGTCCGGGAGTATTTCGATTTTAGCCGATGCCATCAACAACTTGTCCGATGCCGGCAGTTCCATCATCACCTTTTTCGGTTTTCGGATGGCGGGCAAGGAAGCGGACGCGGAGCATCCGTACGGGCATGCCCGGATGGAGTATCTCTCGGCGCTTGCAATTGCCGCATTGATTTTATTGGTTGGTGTGGAGCTGTTCAAATCGTCGGTCGGGTGCATTTTGCATCCGTCGTCCATCCGGCTGACACCTGCAACGCTGGCCATTCTTGCGCTTTCGATTGCGGTCAAGCTATGGATGATGTTTTTTGCGAAACAGCTGGGACGCCGCATTCAATCGACGGCATTGCTGGCGGTATCCGCCGACAGCCGCAACGATGTCTTGAGCACGTCGGTGGTGATCGTTTCCGCCTTGATCGAGCATTACACGGCATGGCGGTTGGATGGCTGGATCGGGCTTTGCCTGGCGCTGTTCATTCTGCGGAATGGTTTCCAAATCGGAAAAGAGACGGTGAACGCCCTCTTGGGGCAGGCGCCGGATCCGCAGCTGGTGAAAATGGTCGCCAAGGAAATCTTGGCCCATGAGAAAGTGCTTGGCATCCACGATTTGATGGTGCACGACTATGGACCCGGACGACGCTTTGCCAGTGTGCATGTCGAGATGGACTGCAAGGAACCCGTATTGGGCTGTCACGACATCATAGATGAGATCGAGCGGGATTTTCTGAATAAATTCAACATCCAGTTGGTCATTCACTACGATCCGGTCGTTTCGGACGACAAAGAGCTCAACCGGATGCGCGGATTGGTTTCGGAAGAGCTAAAAAAGATTGACGAAAGGCTTTCGCTGCATGATTTCCGCATGGTTCGCGGCCCGCATCACACCAATTTGATTTTTGACGTTTCGGTTCCGTTTGATTTGATGAAGGAGAAGGACGAACTCAAGAAAAAGATTGATGCATGCGTGCAATTTGAAGACCACAAATATTATGCGGTTGTGACCTTTGAGGCCGCCTGCATCGAGAAGCCTCTTTCCTAGACGCTGGCCGCTTTTTCCGCAGGAAAACGAGAATCGCTCCGCGCACCGGCGAAGGCCGGAGGCGGAGCGATTTTCGTGTTGTGACGATTTGTCTGGGGTCAGGCAAGTTCCTGAAGGGCTTTTTCCAGCGCCTTTGCGAATTGATCGGGGCAAGAGGTGTTTTTCATGCCGCAGTGAATGCCGGAGAGCCGTTTGACGAGTTCGGCGGCGGACTGGTTTTCGGAAAGGCTTGCAATGCCTTTGAGATTTCCGTTGCAGCCACCTTGGACAACGAGGTTATGGACGCGCAGTTGATCATCGAGATCGAATGTCATGAGGCGCGAGCAGACGCCGGAGGGTACATAGGAGAACGATTTCATGGGTGGAAGACGGGGTTAGAGCGAATCGAGGCCGAGATTGGTCACTTCGACAGCGGAATTGTCGAGCAATTCCGCGAAAGAAGGCGTTCCTAGGACAGTGGCTTGCGGTCCGACGGGGAGGGATTGCCGGATTGCCTCATAGACGTAGGTTTTTCCGAGGGCGACAGCGTCGCGGATGGAGAGACCGCGGGCGATGCCGGCGGCGATTGCCGCGGAGAGCGAGCAACCGGTTCCGTGGGTGGATTTTGGATGGTCGATCAGGGGAGAGCGGTAGCGTACGGCGAAGCCGTCCGGCAGGGCCAGAAAATCGGTTGCGGTTGTTCCGGCGGCATGTCCACCCTTGATGAGGATGGCGCAGTTTGCGCGTTTTGCGAGGGTTCTGGCGGCGTCCAGCATCTCGGCGGGGGAGGCGATTTTCCGTCCGAAGAGTTCCTCTGCCTCCGGGAGGTTTGGCGTGGCAATTGTCGCGTGCGGAAGGAGGCAATCGCGCATGGCCGCGATGGCATCGTCTTGAATCAGACGGGCCCCGCTGGTGGCGATCATGACGGGATCGACAACCAAAGGAATACCGGGATGCCGGGAGAGCTTGGCAGCAACGGTTTCGATGACTTGGCGTGTTGCCAGCATTCCGGTTTTTGCGGCGCCGATCGAGTAGGTCGGGAGCACGGCATCCAGCTGTGCTTCGAGGAATTTGATATCGGGAACTTCGACGGCAGTCACCGCGAACGGGTTTTGTGCCGTGAGGGCCGTAAAGACGGTGCAGCCGTGAAGACCGAAGGTGTGGAAGGCGCGCAAATCGGCCTGTACGCCGGCATTTCCGCCGCTATCCGATCCGGCGATGGTCAATGCGACGGTTTGACGGGAATCTGTGAAATGCATATAGAAAAAGTGGCGGGGAGGTTAGAGGGGGAGTCCGAGCGCGGTAGCGACATCTTGCCATGGATTGCGGGCTCTGAAACGGGCGAGACGCTCGTCCTGATGGCGGATGACGGAAGCCCGGAGGGCGGGATCATGGAGGACTTTGCCGATGACTTCGGCAAAGTCCTCCGGAGGCGTTTCTCTATCGACAAGGACACCGGCGCCATCCAAGGTTTCGGGGACGGCTCCGGCGGCAATCGCGAAGACGGGTACATGCCAAGCCATGGCCTCGAGGAGCGGGGCGCAGAAGCCCTCGTGATCGGAGCAGCAGACGAACGCATCGGCGGAGGCGTAGCAAGCCGCCAGTTCCGCGGCGGTCACGAAGCCCGGCGAAAAAATGGCGTCTCTCACCTCCAGCGAGTGTGCGATTCCCAAAACGAGCATGTGATAGGCTTCCATGCCGGCGCCGACATCGCCGATGAGCAGGAGCCGGGCATTTGGATTGACGGTATTCCGGTAGTGGGCAAATACCGTAACGAGACGATCCTGGCGTTTGTTGGGGGCAATCCGGCCGACGAAAAGGATTTTTTCGGGATGGCCGTTTTTGAGAATTTCCATCATGCCCGGATCGGGGGTCTCCGAACCGAATTTGTCATCGATGACAAGCGGAAGAACTTTTGGATTTTTGTAGCCCAATTCAGCCAGTTCGGAAGCATTGAAAGCCGAATCGGCATAGACGGCGTCTGCGGCATCCTTCAGCAAGGCGACCTCGTTGCGTCCGTTTGCGAGGATTTGTGCAGTGGACGGATTGAGGCGTTCCAGGAAGAACGCGGGCGTAATGTTGTGGTAGAGGATGATGCGACGGCAGCGGAGTTTGGGGAAGATCAGATTGGCGGCCGATCCGATGGAAAGATGAAGCAGGGCGATATCATCGGGTTGCACGGCGCGTTCCAAGCCGTCCAGCGCCTTGACCGGGGTGGGTTGCATTTTATCGATATTGTTGCGCGGGCAGTAGATATCGTTTGCAACGCCGTGTGCGGAGAGGAGTCCGGCGATGAGGAGCGTCTCATTGCTGATGGCATCACCGACATGAAATCCGGCGACAATCTGATGAACCGTCATAAGAAAAAACGAAGAGGGTGGAACAAGGCGGAAACGAGGACAGGGTGGCCGGCTGGAAAAAGAAACAGACCTCGTGCGCGAAATGCGCCAAGGTCTGTTTTGGCATTTTGTCCGAGCGGGAACCCATCCGAGACGGTCTCGATTACGTCCGCGGAAACGAAGAGGCACGGGGAATCGAGCGTGGCAAAAAAAGGCACCCGTACGCTTGGACAGCGGAGTGCGAATCCCATCGGGTTTACGCCTAGCGATTCTTGTGGCGCTCGAGCTTGATACGCTTGTCGTGCTTATGCTTAGACATCTTGGCGCGGCGTTTTTTCTTAATGGAACCCATGTGGGATACTCCTTACGATAGTTGATTTCTGAGATAGATAGGTGCTGGATGGAGAAGCGTCTTTGAGGACGATTTGCTCCAATCGGTGTACTAAGGTGGCGCAAATCTTACCAAAACGGGAAATCTGCGTCCAGCGATTTTTTGGCGGTGTAATTTTTGAAGGTGTGTTCGGAGAGGCGAGCCGCCACGGGGTCGGGAGGCCCGACAGCCGATTATCTTGGTCGCGATATTTTTAACCACAAAGGAACACAAAGAGCTTTTGAGCGGGTTGTATAGGAACACAAAGACTAAGGAAGCGGGAAGAGAAAGCCACAAAGAGATTTTATTGTTTTTCTTCGGGCGCACTTTGAGCGTACTTTGAAAATCCTAAAAACATTGTGTTTTTTTCCACCTGTGGAGACCAGCCATTCGAAATTCCCGCCTTTGTGTTTCTATCCTTTCAAGGTAATGGTCTTTGTGTTCCTTTGTGTTTTTATCTTGCGGCTTTGCGGGTGTGGTGGCTCTGCGTTCTCAGCGT
>JBJEVW010000219.1:0-2568 GCA_051884735.1 Kiritimatiellia bacterium
AGAGATAGAATTGACCTTCGGTAATATAGCCCGTATTGTCGGGTACGGGGTGGGTTACGTCACCGCCCGGCATTGTCGTAACCGCCAGAATGGTGATGGAGCCGGCGCCTTCGAAGTCGACGGCCTTTTCGTATCGGGCGGCGAGCTGCGAGTAGAGGTCTCCGGGGTAGCCTCGGTTGGATGGAATTTGTTCCATGGTGATGGCGACTTCCTTGAGCGCATCTGCGAAGGAGGTCATATCGGTCAGGAGGACGAGTACCTTTTTGCCCTTGAGTGCGAATTGTTCGGCGACGGCGAGCGACAGATCGGGAACGAGCATGCATTCGACAACCGGATCTGCGGCCGTATGGACGAACATCACGGTACGGGAGAGAGCGCCTGAGGCGTCGAGCGTATCGCGGAAGTAGAGGTAGTCATCGTTTTTGAGACCCATGCCACCGAGGATAATGACATCGGTTTCGGCCTGAAGGGCGATTCGCGCGAGCAGTTCGTTATAGGGTTCGCCGGACTTTGCGAAGATGGGGAGTTTCTGGCTTTCGACAAGCGAGTTGAAGACATCGATCATCGGGATGCCGGTACGCACCATGTTGCGGGGAATGATACGTTTTGCGGGATTGACGGAGGGGCCGCCGATTTCGATGAGATTTTCCTGAAGGGAAGGACCCTTGTCGCGGGGATTTCCGCCACCATCGAAAACGCGGCCGAGCAAGTTATCCGTTGCCGAAACCTGCATGGAGTGACCGAGAAAGCGGACGCGCGCATCGGTTGCAATACCGCGGGCGCCGGCGAAGACCTGCAAAGAAACGTGGTCACCGTCCACTTTGATGACCTGTGCCAAGGACGTAATTCCGCGAGAGGAGATTTCGGCCAATTCGTGATATTTGACACCCTCGGCGCGAAGGCTAACGACACTTCCGGAGCTGGCGTCAATGCGATGGTAAACGGTATTCGTCATAGATAAACTCCCTAACGACCCGGTCAGGATCGAAAATACTTTAGTGCCATTAATAATACTCTTTTTCCCTTGACCACGCAAGGACTTTTCGTAGCGGAGCGGGCGTCCTTCATGCGTGTTTGGATTCGACTCATCGGGAAGAGACGATCAAGATGTGTGCGTTCGTTTGCTCTTGCAATCGAACTATTACGGATTTCGAAAACTTCTTGCCCGAGGCGGAGAAGCGGCTCGATATTTCCGAAAAAGTCTGCACCATGACGACGATCCCTTCATCGAAGTGTCCCGACTCGTAAAGCGCGAGCGTGTAGCAGACCTACTTGATCTGTTCGCTTCCGACGAATGAGGGCGACCATATCGAAGCATTCTCCTTCGTAAAGGGCGATATAGATTCAGTCTGCGAGATGGAGAAATCAGATGATTTTTCAGATTTTCGGAACGGAGCGCGTTTCGGAGCCCGGTTTTGGCATGGAATCGGGGAGGTCGAAGAGCGTCCGGACATCGCTCCAGGTGAGGGCATTTACGGTTTCCGTATCGGTTGCCGTGATGGAGCCGGCTTCGGAAGGTTCGGATTCTTCCGGCGTTCCGATGGACGCCGCGATGATTTCACTCTTGTGCTGTTGCATGAGCCGGACCTTTTCCTCGACCGTTCCGGGCGTGATGAGCCGAATGGCGTGGACGGTACGGGTCTGGCCGATTCGGTGGGTACGGTCGATGGCTTGCTGTTCAGCGGCGGGGTTCCACCAAGGATCGAAGAGAATGACCTCATCGGCTCCAGTCAGCGTAAGTCCCGTACCGCCCGCCTTCAGGGAGATGAGGAAGACCGGAATCTTGTAGTTGAAATTGAATTGGCGAACATTCTCGAGCCGTTCCTCTTCTTTTGAAGAACCATCCAAGTAGCAATATTTGACTGCGCGTTTATCCAATGCATCCCGAATCAGATGCAGCATTTCGACAAATTGGGAGAAAATGAGCACGCGATGGCCGCCCGCAATGACATTTTCCAGAATCGAGAGCATCTGGGAAAGCTTTCCGGATGGTTTCTCGGAATGCGGAAGCGGATTGAGATTGCCGAGCAGCGAGAGGTGGCAAGCAGCTTGGCGGAGGCGCAGAAGTCCGGAAAGAATAAGCATACGGGAGCGTTCGAAGCCATTTTCGGCAACAGAGTCGGAAATTTTCCGCCCAATCTGTTCCTGTAACGAACGATAGACCTCTTGTTGGTCGGGGGTCATTTCGGTCGGCACCACCTGCTCAATCTTTTCCGGAAGATCCTTGGCGACAGCGGTTTTGAGTCGGCGGAGAAGGAAGGGAGCGGTTTTGTCCCGAAGTTTTGCAAGGAGGATATCGGCCTCGCGGACATCGGTTGGATTGGCGGCATCGCTGTTGCGAAGGCCGATCGGGATTTCAAAGCGGGCATGGAAATCTGCGTAATTTCCGAGATAGCCCGGCATGAGAAAATCGAATATGGACCAAAGGTCGGCAAGTGAATTTTCAATTGGCGTTCCGGTTACGGCAATGCGGGTATGGGCCCGGATTTGTTTGACGCTAGTGGCGTTGTCGGTATCGCGGTTCTTGATGTTCTGCGCCTCATCGAGCAGACAGGCGGAAAAGAAAAT
>JBJEVW010000220.1:0-10550 GCA_051884735.1 Kiritimatiellia bacterium
ATGGTTTGGGGAATTCAGTGAAAAGCCGGGAGGCCGGAAACGGAGATGCGCCCCGACGCCCTGTTCCAGTGGAAAGATGGATTGGATTTTGGTACAGTTGAATCTCTTCCTTGCCGATGAGGAAAACTAACGGAGAACAAACAATGGGCGGTTTTTTTGGTTCTGTTTCGCGTGAACACTGCGTATCCGACGTCTTTTTTGGGACGGACTACCATTCCCATTTGGGGACATTCCGCGGGGGAATGGCGTTTTGGACGCCGGAGAACGGATTTTTGCGATCGATTCACGACATTACGAACTCCCCTTTCCGCACGCGTTTCGACAGTGACGTGGCAAAATTCTCTGCGTTGCATCCTAGTTCCGGCATTGGGTGCATTTCCGATACGGACGACCAGCCGCTGTTGTTTCACTCCCATCTGGGGCGGTTTGCGATTACGACAGTCGGGCTGGTCAACAACCTCAAAGAGTTGATCGAGCGGTTGCTCGCGAATCATGTTTCGCAGTTCTCCGCGTTGCAGTCCGGCGAGATTACGCAGACGGAAGTCGTTGCCGCGCTCATCAACACGAAGAACAGTTTCGAGGAGGGTTTTTCGTTTGTCCAGGAAGTCGTAGAGGGTTCTGTTTCGCTATTGTTGCTGACGCCGGACAATGTTCTTTATGCCATGCGCGATCGTTGGGGGCGTACCCCGATTGTACTGGGCAGCAAAGAAGATGGTTTTGCCGCCTCTTTCGAGTCGTGCGCCTTTCCGAACCTCGGGTACAAGACGCTCCGCGATTTGGGGCCCGGGGAGGCGGTTCGCATTACGCATTCCGGGGTGCAAACCGTTTTGCCGCCTCGGCAGCAAGAGTGTCTCTGTTCGTTTTTGCATGTCTACTATGGTTATCCGGGCTCGACGTACAACGGCAACAATGTCGAGCATACGCGGTACCGTTGCGGGTCGGAGTTGGCGAAAGATTCGCCTGTCGAAGCGGATCTTGTTGCGGGGATTCCGGATTCCGGCGTCGGGCATGCGCTTGGCTATTCGCAAGAAAGCGGTATCCGGTATGCGCGGCCGTACGTCAAATACACCCCGACATGGCCGCGTTCCTTCATGCCGGCGAATCAAGCCACGCGCCAGCATATTGCGCAGATGAAGCTGATTCCGATTCCCGAGCTGATTCGCGACCGGAGCATTGTTTTCTGCGACGATTCAATTGTCCGCGGGACGCAGTTGCGCGATCAGGTCAAGCGGCTCTTTCAAGATGGTGCCAAGGCGGTTCACGTTCGCATTGCCTGTCCGCCCCTGTTGTTTCCGTGTCCATTCATCAACTTTTCGCGTTCCAAGAGCGTGATGGATTTGATCACCCGGCGCATCATCAAGGATTTGGACGGCGAGCATGCGGACATTGAGCGCTATATCGATCCGGAGGGGATGCCCTACCAATCGATGGTCGACCGTATCCGGGAGCGGTTGGGGCTCACCTCGCTCGCCTTCCAGCATCTCGATTCCCTGAAACGGGCGATTCGCCAACCGGGCATTTGCACATATTGCTGGAATGGAAAGGATGCTTCCTTGGGCGCCAAGCCGTCAGGCGGTTGTCCGGGCTCGTGTGCCTCTTGCCACGCCAAAGAATAGCCATTTCTCCGTGTCGTTTTTTGTGCTTTTGCCGGAAGGCATTTGCGGCAATAGGGGGAATCGTGCTAGCATCAAGGATATGGAAAACCTGCCCTATCCAACCGTCTCGCTGGCTCCCTATTCGCTCTTCCGTCGCGGAACACTCGAATTCGGGCCGAAATCGCTCATCCAAAAGGACGATGCTTTTCTCGACAACTTTTTCACGGAGTTATTCCGCACCTATCGCCAGTTGTTGAAGCACTGCGATACGGTCTCCCTCGTTTGCTGGCTTGGCGACGGGACGGAAATCCTCCAATATGACGGGACGCCGGACCAGGTCGTCCCGTGGTCCTTCTGGCAAGGTTTTGCTCATCCGGTCGGCGATCCGCCGCGGCCGCCGGTTCTCTACAGAGATCATCCGATCGAGCTTTGTGTCGATGACATCCGGCGGATTATCGGGGCGGCGCGGCGGGCTTGTGCCGCTGTGCTCGACAAGCCGTTCTCATTCATTTTGCCGTTCGATCCCGGCTCCGAGTTTGTCGAATCGCCGTTCCGCTATGAACGCCATCCGGAAATTCTGTTGCGGAATGTCGCCACGGGCGGGAGGATTCGCTGCATTGACGCGATTGGGCATTTCCATGCCGACACCGCGCATTATGCCGGGTATCCGGACGGCATTCCCGAAGGCACG
The DNA here is from genome assembly GCA_051884735.1 of Kiritimatiellia bacterium. Classification (GTDB taxonomy): domain Bacteria; phylum Verrucomicrobiota; class Kiritimatiellia; order RFP12; family UBA3636; genus JAEDLN01. Next base: position 2,287 of record JBJEVW010000220.1, read on the forward strand.
CCGTTCGGCGAATTTCTCGGCCGGCAAGTCCGCGCATGGTTTGCGGACGTAGGGGCGGACGCGCTCTGGCTATCCAATTCCTTTGGTTTCGGGCGCAGCCCATACGCTTCGGGCGCAACCGGACAGTTTTTCGACGGCGATCGTTTTCTGCCGGACGGAAACATCGCCGTGCGCGATGCCATTTTGGCCTTTTGGGAGGCGTTCCGCCGGGAATGTCCGGAACTTCCGGTCTATTGTCGCGGCACCGATTTTCCCGTCGGGCTGAATCTGGTGAACCATGCCACGTCCTATCGTGCGCTTTATGACGGAAATCGGTTCGGGATCGTTCCGCCGCCCAACACGCCTTGGCCCGCGCTCACGCGCAACGAAGGGTTGGCGCTTGCCGGGACGCTCACGCAGAATGTTCCCTTTCCGGAGAAAGTCCGGGTCTTGCGCTACTATACGACGGATCAATGGTTCTGCAACAATCCGTGGTTTGACCGCTGGAACCGGTCGCCGCACGATCTCTTCCTCAATGCTTCGCTATGCACCTTTACGCCGGACGGCAATCCGTGTGCCTTTTCCGATGTGCAGTTTGGCGTGGACGGATCGTGGGGCGAAGTTGTTTCCGAGATTGCCGACGAGATCATTCCATTGTTCAAGCGCGCTGCCGCGTTCCGTCCGGATGACGTTCCGCCTCTTGTATGGGTCTATCCCTTCGACGAGTACCATACGATGGTATTCGGCGACAAACCGCGTTTGGACATTCCGTATGGCGGCGATCTCTCGATTCTCGGGGCGCTCAACCATGCCTTTCCGCTCTCGGGCGCAGTCACGACGGCCAATTTGGCCGCCTCTCTTGCCGCGCATGGCGAGGCGTTGCGCGCAAGCGTACTCGTGACGCCGGCGCCTGTTGCCGGAGGCGAAATCGAGCGGCAGCTTCTTGCGCATTTGGCGGCAGGCGGGCGCATCTTGTGTTATGGAACGCTTCGCGATGCATCGCCGGAATGGCTTGCGGCGTTGGGTCTATCGGCCTCTGCCGAGCCGCTCGACGGCGAGTTTGCGCTCTCTGGCGACCTTGCCGGGGCGCCGTCGAACAAGCTTTTGCACGATGCGGTCATCGGCCAGGGCGGGCTTGTCGAGACTGCGGCCGGCGCGACGGTTCTCACGGAAGCGAAGCAAGGCGGGAAAACGCGCGTTCTTGCGGCGGTTCATGGGCGTGCCGCGTGGACGCGCGGCGGAACGGGGGCGACGCGTGACGGTTTGCGCGGCCGTCGTGTCGAAGCCCGTGACGAGCGCATCTGGTTTGCGCCGGAGCGCCTGTATGATGTCGCGTTGGGTGCGCTCGGCTGGTTCATCCGCATGAAGCATGGCCTCGGGCCGGAGAGCATTGAATTTCTCGTCTCGCGCAGCCGTGGCGGGTTTGTCTTCACGGGACATTCTTTCGACGACGATGCGGTGCTGGCGCTCCGTTCTCCGTGGGGGGCGCCGGTGCCGCTTGCGCGGCGTGTGCGGATTGTCGATGGCGCCGCGCACATTCCGGTTCGCGGCTGGTTCCACGATGAAGTTCGCGTTTTCGTCCGCCAGCGCGATGGCGTTGTCGGGTGCAGGGCGCAGCCGGTGATCGCCAAAGACTTGCACAGGCGATGGTTCGTCGAAGGGTTGGAGCATGCGGACGTGCGCGTCTTTGTCCAGCCCGGAAGTCCAACCGTTTTCTATCGCACGGCGAGCCATGAGTATGGCGATTCCCGGGAACCGATCCATCCGGAATTGACGGCGGACGGAACCGGGCTTTGGTTTGAGCTCTGGGACTACTCCGGACCGCTCTCCATTGGCTGGTAGTTTTTCGCCCGTCGGTTTTGGCGGTATTGCATGGCGGAGCACCCGGTTTCCCGTTGGAAGAAGTGTGCAAAATGCCATGCCGAGCGGAATCCGAGGGAGGAAGAGATTTCGGCGATGGGCATATTGCTGTATTCGAGCAGGCGCTTGGCGCGTTTGAGGCGCACGAGGAGCTGGTAGCGATGAGGCGGCACGCCGCATATATTGGCGAAGATGTGCCGAAATGTCCGGTAGGGAATGCCGAGCGCATTTGCCAGTGCCTCGAAGTCCACGATTTCGGTGCAGTGTTCCGTCAGGTGGGCTTGCGCCCGGTGAACGATGTCCTGGCGCCGGGTGGACACGCCGCCTGTCCCGTCCGGAATTTCTTCGGCCAGTGTTGCCGCGAGCGCATACAATTGGGCGGCGGCGGAGAAGGGACGTGTTTCCCCTTGGTCCAATAGTCCGGCGACGGTCGTGGCGAAGTGTTCGCGGGTGCCGGCGCTTGTCGAGAGGTCGCGCACGTCGCCTTCCAGCCCGAAGCCTGCGCCGCGCATGATTTTCGCCGCCGTGTCGCCACCGAAGCCGATGAAAAGGGTCGACCATCCGGTCGTGGAATCCGGGCGGTAGCGGTGCCATTGTCTAGGCGGAAGCGCGAGCAGCGTCCCCGGCTTAAGCGCAAAGTGCCGTTTGCGGAATTCCGCCTCGCCACGGCCTTCCTTGATGAGGATGAGTTGCCATTCATGAAGAACGCGTCCCCGTTCCCAGCTGAAATAGTATTCATCGGGGTGTGCGCGAGAGGGGAACTCCGCACCTGGTTCCGACCGGTTCCGGCCGGCGCATGAAACGAAGAGACCCCATGTCTCCTGCGGCGTACTCTTGGGAAAATAGCGATATTGCCGTTGCATGGACCGGAAGATATCCTGTTTTGCCAAAAAGTGCAAGTATGCCAAATTTAAGCGTTGACGGGAAGAGGTTCCGTATTCTAGGATGCCACTTGTCTATTGGGTCCTTTTCAGGACTTGGAAAACACCGATTTCCAGTAGTTTCCGCGTTTCTGCGTGCATTGCGAAAAGACGTATTGGCGAACGGGAACGCGTTCGGGGAACAAGAGGCGAATGTCTGTCTCCTCTTCTGCAAAAACAGCAAATAATCATACCATGAACATACTCCGCTATCGTCTCGTCCGTTTTGCCCTCGCATGGGTTGCGATGTGTTCGTTTTCCGCAATTGCCAAGACGACCGAGTTTGATTGGTGCACGGTCGATGCGCCGGAGGTTTGGACGCCCGGCGGACCCTACGAAGTAACCGTGATTTTGAAGCAGGGGGCGAAAATTCCGTCCGGCACGCAGTTGAGCGTGCACCTGCAATGGTTCAAGTCGACCGGTTACGGCGGCATGCTTTCCTACCAGAAACCGCAAGACGCCGCGATCGGCAAGAAGCTGGTCTTCCGCCATTCCAACAAAAAGCTCAGTCCCGATGTCGCCGCCCAAGCCGCGCATGCGGGGATCAACATTTTTCTCGCGCCGGGCGGCGATTGGGGCAAGCATACGCATGCCGTTTCCGTTCCGGTCGCCATTGGAAAGCCGGCCTATCCATATCCGCCGAAGACCGTGACCTACAAAAAGAGCGCACTGTGGATTGCGGGCGACGCGCCGGTTGTCCAGTATCCGGGCGATGTCGCCACGGTGAAAGTCCGCTATCGTCTTGATCCGGCGGATACATGGGGCCCCGGCAAGACGAAGATCAGCATTCGTCCGCTCGGACCGTGGATCGACAATCCGGATGGTGTCGTCAACACGAGGCGCAAGCACGTCGGCATTCCCGGCTTTGGCATCCAGACGAAGGAAATCGAGCCGGGCGATGGCGAGGTGGAGTTCTCCTGGACGCATAGCGGAGTCCGGCGCTCGAGCTGCTTCTTCCTGGTCCAGTTTGTTGCGCCGAACGGCGATGCGTGGCCGTGGGACTGGCGGGGCGGGGCGGTCGAATTCAAGCCCTATAGCAAGTTTTTCTATGTCGAGCCGGACGAGCCGTTTGGCATGTACGAGTACGGAAAGACGCCCGCCTTCACAATCCATTGGGGCAACAAAGTCAAGAAAGGAACGACGCATGCAACGGCGACCGTACGCGATGTCTTTGGCGAGATTGTAGCCGAGAAGACTTTTCCCGTCGTGCCGAAAGACCGTGAAACGACCCGGTTCGAGCTGCCCGGTTTCACCCGTCGCGGCACCTTTTCCGTCACGGTCAAAGCCGGTGACAATCCGGAGGATTTCTGCTTTTTCGCCACCTATCCGAAGTTCAAGCGCAAGCCGGGCGTTCCGCCCCCCTTTGGCGCGACGGACATCACGTCGCCGGAGACCTCGCGCCTGGCGGCCGATCTCGGGTTTTCCTATGTCCGTCATTTCACGGCATGGCCGGGCTTTCAGCCGTTGCCCGACGTCTGGCATTTCGACCGGCTAGACCGCACGATCCGTTCGAATGCCGAAGCCGGACTCAAGCCTTGGATCAGTCTGCAAGGGGCGCCGTCCTGGGCGTTGCCGGCGGGGATGCACGGCTTCAATTTCGAGCCGGCGCCCATCGATGAGCGTGCCTGGGCAAATGCCGTGACGATGGTTTCACGCCGATACAAAGGCAAGCTTTGGGGCTGGGAGTGGCTCAACGAAATCGTTCCCGGCAGCAAATGCGAAGATCCCGTGGCGACGTATCTGGGGCTTTGCCGTGCCGGAACCGAGGCCGCGCGCGCCGTCGACCCGAACATCACCATTCAGCTGGCCGGCGGACTTTGGCCGCGCAATTACCGTACGGATATGCTCAATGCAGGCGTCGGCAAATACATCGATTTTCTGCCCGTTCACTACCAGGATTTTGCCGGAATCGTTTCCGCAAAGCGCGATTTAACGGTCCGCAACATTTCGACCGTGTTGGTTTCCGACAACGAAAATGCCACCGGATTTTCGGTCTTGGGCATGGATGCCGAGCAGACGCTTTCGGGAAGTCTCGCGCAGTGTCTGCATGTTCTCACGCACTGGCCGGACGAGCTTTGCGCCGGAACGGCCTTCATCACGTACTTTGGCGGAAGTCCGCAGCCGGCCGGCAATTGGACGTATCTCATCGACGGGCGCACGCCGCGTCCTGTAGCCGTCACGCTGGCCGTCCTGCAAGGCAAACTGGCCTATGCCCGTCCGGTCGGGAAGTTTTTCCTTGGTGATGCCATTGTCCATCTTTTCGAAGAAGAGGGTGGGCGTTCGATTGCCGTTGTGCGGGCGCCGGGCGCAGACGGAAAAGCCGTCTTCGGGTTGACGGGCAAGGCAATCGGTTTTGCGCGCGACCCGTCCAAAAAAGGACTTGCCATCACGCTCCCTGCGAAAGGGAAGATGCAGCTCACCGATTTCCAGGGAAATGAGACGATTGTCAGCGGCGGCACGTTTCACGCGGGCGACATGCCGGTCATTGTCGAAGGGGCCGATCTCGACGTCCTCAAGATGCACACCGTGCTGTTGCCGGGATCTTCCGCCGTTCCCGTTCCGCTTCCGCCCTGTGCATTGACAGCGACGGGCAAGGCGCTTCCGGTTCCGCTGCGCCTCTTCAACCCCTACGGAACGAAGAAAACCTTCACCGTTTCGTGTGCCGTTCCCGGTTGGGCGGTTCCGGTCAAGCCGCTTTCCTTCACGCTCGAAGCGGGCGAGCGCCTTGTATCCGAGTTTCCGTTGGTGCCGCGCGGCACGGGCAAGATTGCGCCGGCAACCGATCTCACCTTCGTCGTGTCGACCGACGGGCTTCCGTCCGTCGAGCAACCATGCCGTCTCTCCGTCATCGATCCCTCCAGCATCGGCAATCTTCTCAAGAACGGCGACATGTCCGAAGGCGAGACGGGCGCAAAGCCGGCATCGTGGGGCGGCAATGGAACGCTCGAGGAAGTCCCCGGCGAACCAGGCAACCGCGCACTTGTCTTGCGTGGACAAGGGCAAGGAGCCTACCAGAGCTCCTGGCAGAGCGTGTCGATTCCCGTGCCCGGCGAAACCTATCTTTACACCGCCTGGGTTTGGAGCGACCGCATGGGAGCCGGCTCCAACGTGAACGAGGATCTCAAAGGCGGCGGCGTCCGCAAGTGGACGATGCCACGCATCTTCTCCACACCGTTGACCGGAACAGGCCACTGGCGTTTTCTCGCCAAGCAGTTCGAGACCAAAGAAGACACCAAAGGCCTCGGCCTCGCGCCCGTTGCACATGGCGAAAAGGGCGGAAAGGTCTACTACGACAACATTTCGCTCTCGCTTTACAAGGGAAGCGATTTCGTCTGTTTTGCCGGGCGGACCGGCAAGCCGGTGCATAGCCCGGTTCCGCTTCTCTGCGACAATCAGATCCAGAGTGACGGCGGCTATGCGTGGACGCCCAAGAACCTTTCCGGCATTGCGTCGTTCTCATGGGATGCCGAGGCGCTTGTCTTTCATGCCGAAGTCGAGGATGACGTACTCGCGCCGCGCCCGGTTGTTTCCGCTTCCGGCGAAGAAACGCTCAAGGGCGATGCCATTGCGTTGTGTCTCTTTCCACGTTGCGGAGCCGATGGCCCCGAAGCCGACCAGGTTCGCTGGTATCTCTCCAAGGCGAGCCCCGGCGGCGGTTCCGGTGCATGCACCGTCTTCCGTCCGGCGGCCTATTCGCTCGGCGCGAAAAGCGGTCAGCTTGCCAAAGACTCCTCCGTCTATGAAGTCTCCATCGAGCGTCAAGACACAAAGACCATTTACGATTTGCGCATTCCGTGGGCGGAGATTCCGGGCTTCACGCCCGCTGTCGGCGCCACAATGGGCTGCAACGTCGTACTCTACGATTCCGATGGCGCCGGCTCCGCGCTCGGACGCATGACCTGGGGAGCCGGACTCAAGCCCGGCGCCGGCGACTGCGCACTCATCACCTTGGTTGAATAATGTCAGACCTTTTTCATGAATCATTCTGAAATTCCCCGCATTCCGCGCCGCAAACCGCTTGCCGCCAACATCGGCATCGTGAGCGTTGGCCTCGATACCTACTGGGCACAATGCCCAGGTCTTCTGGAGGACATGCAGCGCAAGGAGGACGCCTTTGTCCGCAAGCTGGACGGGCTTTCCGCGTCTGTGACGCGATTCGGCATGGCCGACAACCCGCAACATGCCGCCGCGCTCGTTCCGGCGATGAAAGCCGCCGATCTCGATTTGCTGTTTGTCGACATGGTTACCTACGCAACGAGTTCGACGTTTGTTCCCATCGTGCGCGAGCTGACCTGTCCGATCGTGCTTGTCGCGTTGCAGCCGGACAGCTGTCTCGACTATGCCCATGCGACGATTTACCGACAGCTTCTCAACGACGATTTGTGTGCCGTTCCGGAATTTACCGGGGTCGCCGTGCGTCTCGGCCGTCCCGTTGCGGATACCGTGATCGGCAAGCTAGAAGGCGATGCCGCAGCGGATGAGGAGATTCGCCAATGGTGCTCGGTTGCGCATGTCCTACATGATTTGCGCCGCGCCCGCATCGGACTCATGGGCCACGTTCTGGAGGCGATGTACGACATGCAGGCCGACCCGACGGCTGTTGCGCGCACCTTCGGTTGCCATGTGGCGCTTTGCGAGCCGGACGAGATTCTGCCGTTTTACCGCGCCCCCGACTCCTATGCGGTCGCCGCCATGAAGGAGCGCATCCTCTCCTTTTTCGAAACACCCGATCCCGTCAGCGATCCGTGGACGGAGAAACTCACGGCGCACGATTTGGATGTAGCCGCGCGTGCCGCCGTGGCGTTGGAGCGCTTCATCGCCAAACGCGAGCTCGACGGCTTCGCCTACTACTACGAAGGCGAGCCCGGCTCGGAGACGCGCGAACTCGTCACAAACTTCATCGTCGGCAATTCGCTCCTCACGGCTGCGGGTTTTCCGATGTGCGGGGAATTCGACCTCAAAAACTGCATTGCGATGATGATTTTCGACCGGCTAGAAATCGGCGGTTCCTTTGCCGAGTTTCACCCCATCGATTTCGGACGCGGCACGGTTCTCGTCGGGCACGACGGACCGCACCACCTCAACATTGCCGCAAAGCGTCCGGTCTTGCGTTCGCTGAAAAAATACCACGGCAAACCCGGCAGCGGGGCCGGTGTGGAGTTCAACATCAAGGAAGGTCCCATCACCATGCTATCGATCGGACTCAAGAGCGATGGCGCCTTCAAGTTCATTGTTGCGGAAGGCGAATCGCTCGACGGACCGATTCCCGCGACCGGCAACACGAATACGCACGGGCTCTTCCCGCCCGATATCCGCACCTTCCTCCGGCGCTGGTCGCTGGAGGGTCCCACGCACCATTTCGCGCTCGGTATCGGCCACCATGCCGCCGAGCTCCGCAAACTCGGCCGTGCGCTCGGCATTGAAACCGTTGTTGCAACCGATTAGGTTTTCTTGTTTTCGGCGTTTATTTTCAAAGGAAAAAGCCATGCGTATTTTTCGCCTCAG
>JBJEVW010000221.1:0-10534 GCA_051884735.1 Kiritimatiellia bacterium
GAAAGAAAATCTGTTCGAATCGCTTCTCGCCCGCGACTGTTTTCTGGCCGTACTCCATCGGATTGTCCGCTCCGCAGAACTTCTGGAACGCACCATGCGGGCCTTCGCACGCGCGCTTGCAAACGTGCCGCCCAACTCCGTCACGGCTTTCCGGATTCGCCCTCCCGACCTCGAATCACTCGCTTGGGAAAATACCATTCAACCGCTTCAACGGGTGCAGGATGCCCTGTTTGCGCTAGTGGAAGATTTGCGCCTCGTCAACGACGTTCTCTCTCCCAAACCGCCACCAGACGACCATAGCGCGCCCGTCTATCCAACGCTTTCGCCCGAAGCGCAAATAAAGCTCTTTTCCTCTGAAACCGATTTGTTCATCGGAAAACCGCAAACCCTTTCTGATCCGGCCTCAAATCCGCCTCTTCCACTGGTGCTCAATTGCCATTGGCATGAGGACGGGCCGGATACCTCGATTCACACCGAATTCTCCCGGCGTCTCATCGGCATTCTAGAACAATTCGTCGAACTGCAGGATAATCTGGAATTTCTGACTTCGCTGAAGGACGAATCATTCGCCTACTGGATATCCGTCCATGCGAAGTCCCTCAAAAAGACGGCCGTTGGCGGACTTCACGCCGCTCCGATCGAGGTGGCTGGCCAACTGGTCTCCAAACTCTTCTCCAAACGGGACTGCGTGGTGCTTTGCAGCGCCACGATGAGCGTAGGCGGAAAAACGGACTTCCTCGGCGAACGCCTCGGATTCGCGACCTTGGATCCCGAATCCATCATGGAACGCCGACTAGGCTCTCCTTTTCAATACGACAAGCAATGCCTTGCCGCCCTTCCCGTCTTCCTGCCCGAACAACACAACGGCGAAACGTCCATTGACAAAGTGTTTCTGTCTTCGTTTTGCGGACTTCTGAACGAGACCGTTCGCATCACCAACGGCCGCACGCTCGTTCTCTTTACGAGCTACCGGATGATGAATGCCGTCGCAGAAAGCTTGCAACGCCTGTTGGAAGGCACCGGCATCGAAGTACTCTGCCAGGGGGATGGACGCTCCCGCGAATCCATCACGGCTCAATTCCGCGCCGGCGAAAAGCCCTCCGTTCTTCTCGGAACCGACAGCTTCTGGGAAGGCGTCGATTTGATCGGCGATGCACTCAGCTGCCTCGTCATCGCCAAACTTCCCTTTCCCTCGCCAAACGATCCGCTCATTGCGGCACGATGCGAGGCCATCGAAACCAAAAAGGGGCGCAGCGCCTCTTTCCCCTACTACTCGGTTCCGTCGGCGCTCGTCAAATTCCGGCAAGGTTTCGGCCGACTCATTCGGCACAAGGAAGATCGGGGCGTTTTCCTTATTGCCGATACCCGCATCCGGAAAGGCGGCAAAAACTATGCCTCCCGTTTTCGCAATGAATTGCCCGCCAATTTGCTGGAATACAAAGACCCCGATTCCCTTCTCGCCGACATCCGCTCCTTCTTTTCCGCTCCCAAAGCCCTCCCCTGACGCCCCATCGCCCGTACGTAAGGCGGCAAGGCCGCGCCCCCGGTGCCTTAGCCGTCCTCTTCTGCTCCCGCCTGCGGCTCCACCTGCAAGCCCATCGGCCGATGGCCCTCCCGGCCCTGTGGCGACTCGCCATTCGCCGATTTATCTCTTGCCGATGGCTCTTCTTTTCTCTATTCTTGCTAGGGTGCCGTTTGGCAATTCCGCTGTTGCTTTTTCCGTCCCCGCTCCCCCTTTGTCTGCGCACGGCGGCACCCCCGTCCAAACCGCTCCTCAAGCCTTCCCGTTCTTCTCCCATGAAACTTTCTCAGTTTCCGCCTCCCGGCCAAGCCCTCCTTCACCATAGCGGCGACACCATTGCTTTTACCCTCGAAATCGACGGAGACGCGGGGGGACGCGCCGTCCTTCGCACCTCGCTCGGCGGGGCGAAACTCCTTCGCCGCGAAACGATCGAATCAATGGATTCCGATCGCCCGCCTCTGGCTGTCGATTGGAGCGATTTTCCCATGGAGCCGATAGCGTCCGCCACCGGGAAAATGAAATTCTCCATTCGCGTTCCGCTCATCGATATCGGCTCCTTCCGCGCAAAATGCTGCTACTTTCCGAAAGGGAGCGATGTCGCCATTTGGCCCGAAGGCGAAGATGTCTGCCTCAAGGTCGAACCGGCCTGGACTTGCTGTTGGAGTTCCATCTACTGCGCCTTTCCACGCCAGTTCGGGTCAGATGTCTCGCGCGAATTCGCACGCCCCGATTCCGAATCGGTAAAACAACTCGACCGGGAACAGTACACCGTCATCCCGCAAGGAGGAACCTTCCGCTCGTTCATCCGGCATCTGGATACAATCCTCCTGGAAGAACGCTTCCGGATCGTCCAACTCCTGCCTGTCCATCCATGCCCGACCACCTTCGCACGCATGGGCCGCTACGGCTCTCCATTCGCAGGGACGGACTTCCTGACGGTCGACTCCGGCCTGGCTGAATTCGATCCGTCCGCGACTCCAATGGATCAATTTCATGAACTGGTCGACGCCGTTCATACACGCGGCGCCCGCATCTTCATCGACCTTCCCGCAAACCATACCGGATGGGCTTCCGCACTCCAAACCCACCACCCCGAATGGTTCCGCAAAGACGGGAATCGCTTTCACTCGCCCGGTGCCTGGGGGATCGTTTGGGAAGACCTTGTGGAACTCGACTATGCTAAGCCGGGGCTCCGCGATTTCATGGCGGGCGTCTTCGAATTCTGGTGCGCCCAGGGTGTCGATGGCTTTCGCTGCGATGCCGGCTACATGATCCCCGCCGATACATGGCGCTATATCGTGGCGCGTGTGCGCGAACAATTCCCGGATACGGTGTTCTTGCTCGAGGGTCTCGGCGGAAAAATCTCTGTCACGCGGGATCTGATCGCCAACCAAGGGCTCGACTGGGCATACTCGGAAATCTTCCAGACGGAAGATCGATCCGCCTTCGAACACTACCTTCCCGGAGCCCAGGAAATGAGCGAATCCGTCGGCCCGCTGGCGCACTATGCGGAAACCCACGACAACAACCGCCTCGCCGCCAGATCCCAGACCTACGCCCGCATGCGCACCTCCCTCGCAGCCCTCGCTTCCGCGCAGGGATGCTTCGGCATCACAAATGGCGTCGAGTGGTTTGCGACGGAAAAGGTGGACGTCCATCGCGCTTCGGCCTTGCGCTGGGGTGCCCCCGACAATCAAGTGCGGCTCATCCGGCGCTTGAATACAATCCTCGCAACGCTCCCTGCATGGGGTGCCGGCACACGCGTCCGTATGGTACAGCATGGTGCCGGCAACGTGCTCGCCCTCCTCCGGATCCCCACGTCCCCAAACCGCAATGCCGCTCTCGTGCTCGTCAATTTGGATCCCGACAACGGTCAGCCGGTCAGTTGGCATACCCCCGAATTGCACGCGCTCCCTCCTGTCTGCATCTTCGACTCCGCCAATCGCGATGGCGCCCCTTCCGATGAAACGCCCCCCGGCCACTTCTCCGCACCACTTCTCCTGCGCCCGGGGCAGGTTCTTTGCTATGTCTTCGATCCCGCCGCGCCACAAACGCTCCAGGCCGCTCTCAATGCCGACTCTGGTGCCGCCTTTTTACCGGAAACGGTTCGCAGACAGGAACTCCGCATGGCCGTTTTGCGCATTCGCCGGATTCTGACGAATTGCCGCCCGCTTTCACGCGACGAGAATGTCGACGAACTCGCCGAAATGCTCGCACGCGATCCGCTCTCCGTCGTGCGCCGCTATCTCCGCTCGCCGCAGACCATGCCGCCAGTCACGACATGCTCCTTCCCGGACGATACGAAACGCATCGTTCCGCTTCCTTCAGGAAATCTGCTCCTCGTGCGCGCGCCTTCGCCATTCCGCGCACGGCTCGTCTACACCGACGAGGAGAGCGGTCACCACATCCGCAAGAGCGCCATCGCGTTCCGGCTCAATGACGGCACCGCCGCCGCATTTATCGACCATCCGTCCGGAAGGGCGAAACAGGTCTTCACCGCAACATTGAACCTTGAAATCTCCGAGCCCGGCCGTCCCCGCCGCGAGTCCATCGCGCTGCAGGTGCTCCCGCGCACCTGCCCCGTGCGAAACCGCTTCACCGGCATGGAGGTCTTGCGCAACAACTTCGCCGCCCTTCTCACCAACGGAACAGGCGCAATGTCCCACGTCCGCGCACGCTGGCCGGAGGTCGATTCGCAATACGATGCCATCCTCGCCGCCAATCCGGATCCAAACGTCCCGTGCGATCGCCACGTGCTCTTTACCCGTTGCCGCACATGGATCGTCAACAACGGCTTCTCAAGCGAGTTGAATACGTCCTGCCTCCGCACTTTCGAAGCAACACGCGAATCCGTGCAATGGATGTTCCAGGTACCCGTCGGTACGGGACGCTTCGTCTCCATCGAAACGACGCTGCGCCTCGAAAAGGGCCGCAACCGCGCTCGCCTTGCTTTCCGGCGCCTTCCCGCCGACGGCCAGTCCAATGCGCTCGAAAATGCAGAACCCGTGCGCATTATCCTTCGTCCCGACATCGAATCGCGCTCCTTCCATACAAAGACCAAGGCCTTCGCCGGTCCGGAACACTCCTTCCCCCGCGCCATCCAGGCTACCGCCACCGGATTCCGCTTCTTTCCGCCGAACGCCGTTCCCTTGCAAATGGCGGCCGCGACGTTCGCCCTCCACAAGAACGCCCGCAAGGAACTTCTAGATGCCGCGTCCTTTACGCACGAGAGCGAATGGCACTACATGATTCCCAATCCCGCAGAAGCCAGACGCGGCCAGGACGGCAACAACGATCTCTTCTCCCCGGGATGGTTCTCTTCTTTGCTTTCCGGAAACGAGGAACTTTGTCTCACGGCGGAAATTCCAAACGAAACCGCCGCAGCCAACCTGCCCGTCTTGCCGCCCTGTGAAACGCCGATCCAAACCCTCTGCGGCGCCTTGAAGGGCGCTTTGCGGGATTTTATCGTGCGCCGCGATTCCAATGCCACGGTGATCGCCGGATACCCGTGGTTCCTCGATTGGGGCCGGGATACGTTCATCGTCCTTAGAGGCATGATCGCCGACGGTCTCTACGATGCCGCACAATCGATCATTCGGACATTCGGTGCTTTCGAGCAGAACGGCACGCTCCCCAACATGATTTGCGGCAACGACGCCTCCAATCGCGATACGTCCGATGCGCAACTTTGGTACTGCACCGCCGTCTCCGATCTTTGCCGGAAAATCGGCCGCGAGGCCGTTCTTTCTATGGTTTGCACGCCTTCTCGGAAAACCGTCCGGACCGTGCTCGTCTCCATCGCCGAAGGCTATCGCCGCGGTACGCCAAACGGAATCCGAATGGATGAAAAATCCGGCTTGATCTACTCGCCGACCCACTTTACCTGGATGGATACGAATTTTCCGGCTGGCACACCGCGCCAAGGCTATCCAATCGAAATCCAGGCGCTCTGGATCCATACGCTCACATTTGTTTCCTCCTTCGATCCAAAAGGACCATGGCAAAAAATCGCAGATCTGGCACGTGCCTCCCTCTTGCGCTATTTTCGCATCCCCGGCCGCCCCTTCCTGTCGGATTGCCTCCATGCCAATGAATTCTGCCCGGCTGAATACGCCGCACCGGACGATCACTTGCGGTGCAACCAGCTTTTCGCCGTCACGCTCGATGCCGTAACCGATCCGGGAACCATTCACGGCATCCTCGAATCGAGCGAGTCCCTCCTCGTTCCCGGCGCCATCCGGACACTCTCCCCGCAGCCCACGAAATTCGCCCTTCCGATCTACGGCCAAGGCGGTCTCCTCAACAATCCCAACCGACCCTATTGGGGCCGCTACGAGGGCGATGAGGATACGCGCCGGAAACCCGCCTACCACAACGGGACCGCTTGGAGTTGGCCATTTCCGTCCTACGCCGAGGCTCTTTTTCTCACCTACGGTGAATCTGCTCTCGAGGCCGCCCAATCCCTCATCGCTTCCGCAGCCCCGTGGCTCTCGACCGATTGTATCGGCCATCTTCCCGAAATCGCTGACGGCGACGCTCCCCACACCGGTGGTGGTTGCGATGCCCAGGCATGGTCCGCTTCCGAATTCCTCCGCGTCGCCCATATCCTTGGCCTCTGCAAGGAATAGCCCTCCTCGCCAGCCCCCCTTTGCCGTGCGGAATGGCGATAGAGCGCGATGGGGCGGCTATTCGGTCTCCCGACTCGTCTGCCGCGGCTCCGTCCGCGGAAAATCGCCTGCGGTGGCTCACCGCCGCCTGCGATGACCCCTGCTTACAAGGGGAGCTCTTCTTTCGGACCCAAAAACTTCGGCGACCGCCGGAATGCCGCGTCGCCGAACGCCACGATTTTCGCAACCTGCTCGCGAATGGTTGTTCGGATCGAATAGCGCCCGTTGACATCCCGCGCCGCATACCCTTTTGCATCGCACCCAAACGCCCGCGCAAGAAAAATCGCCCTGCGCAAATGAGCCGGTTGGGATACAATCGTGAATTCGTCCAAGCCAAACACCTTCTTCGCTCGCACCACCGAATCAAGCGTTCGGAATCCGGCATAATCGCAGACAATCCGGTTCTCCGGAACCCCCGCCGCCACTAGTGCGGCTTTCATGCTCGATGGTTCGTCATAGCCGACAGTGTGATTGTCGCCACTGACAATCAGCACATCGACACGCCCCGCTTCATACAACTCCCGAGCCGCTTCGATCCGCCGCGTAAAAAAGAGGTTGTTCAACCCTCTGCGACTCTTTGGATTGCACCCCAACACAACCGCGGCACGACATTTCTCCAGCTGCCGTATCGACGCCTTGTCATATACGCGACCGCGAGCGGCCATGCCAATAGAAAGCGTTGCAATCCCCCATGCTACCCCGAAAAGCCCCATAATCGACACAAGGCCGATCTTGACCCGTTTTCTGTTTTTGTTCGTTGATTCCATACGCAAAATATCCCGGAAAATGCGCTTTGCTTTTCCCGCCACACGCTATTCGTGCGACAACCTTCATAAGGCTACCATAATCGCCCCCGTCTGTGTCGGTTTTCATTCCTCCTCGCACCTCTCGCGCCGCCGCGCTCGGTTGTTCCTTCCGCATGATTTTGCTAAACTTTCTTATCTTGTTGAACTATTTTTCACCTTCATTCCATCCGATTGGACCGACTTCATGAGCGAACAGAAATTCAATATCGCCAGCCCCTACAATCTGACAACCGCCCATACCGAAATGGTATTCGCACACGATGGCGACGTGTGGCGCATCATCCACTACGGCGCACGCGTGAACAATGCCGAAGATTTGATTCAGTTGGAAAATATCCGCCGAGCAACCGACAACTTCTTCGGACGCGTTTCCCAGGAATCCTATCCGGCCTTCGGTTCCGATCACGGCACAAGCGGTGGCGGTCAACAGGGAATGTGCAAGTATGGTGCCATTCAGGTGCAGCATGCCGACGGCAATCCATGCATCCAGTGGAAGTGCCTCCAAGCCACTGAAGTCCCCGACCTGGAAGGCGTCCGGCACCTCGTCATCGAACTGGAGGACAAAGCATATCCCTTCCGCGCCCGCCAACACTTCCGCGCCATCTATGATGCCGATGTCATCGAAACATGGGTCGAGCTTTCCCACGACGAAAGCCGCCCCGTCCGGATTGGCCAAATGGATTCGCTCGGTCTCGATTTCTCTAATCTCGCATCCAAATTCTCCGTTTTCTCGCTGACAGGCCAGTGGGGTTGCGAAGCCGTTGCCGACTCCGCCCCGCTAGCCTGCGGCCAACGCATCGATCTCGGCGCCCGTTCCGGTGTCCGCGATTCCTGGGAAAACAACCCCGCCTTCATGCTCGGCATCGGAGACGAACTTGCCGAGGAAACCGGGCGCGTGATTGCAGGCGCCCTCGCTTGGTCCGGCGCGTGGGAAATCTCTCTGGAACATACCCTTACCCATGAACTCCGGATCCGCGCTGGCGCCGCCAATATTTCCGGCCCGTATGTCCTGGATCCCGGCAAGAGACTGACGCTCCCGAAATGCGTATTCACCTACTCCGAAACCGGAATGGGAACCGCCTCTCGTGCCTTCCACAATTGGGCTCGCGATTGGTGGCTTCCGCACGGCAAGACATGCCGCGATGTCTTGCTCAATAGCTGGGAAGGAGCCTTTTTCAATTTCAATGAAAAAACGCTGACGGATATGATGGACGGCACAAAAACCCTCGGCGGTGAAATGTTCGTCATTGATGATGGTTGGTTCGGTCACGGCAAATTCGCCCGCAATGACGATCTGCGCGGTCTCGGCGATTGGTCCTGGAACGAAGAGAAACTCCCGAAAGGCCTCGCCTATCTCGTCAAAGAAGCCGAAAACCGCGGACTCCGCCTCGGGCTCTGGTTCGAGCCGGAAATGGCCAATACCGCCAGCGAACTCGTCGAGGCGCACCCCGATTGGGTGATCCGCGAAACCAAACGCCCTCTCCGTCAGGGCCGCGGCGGTAGCCAAGTCGTGCTCGATCTCTCGAATCCCGCCGTCGTCGATGCCATCTACGACCAGATGGATGCCGTAATTCGCGCCTCCAACGGGCTCCGATACATCAAGTGGGACGCCAACGCGGATTTCATGAATGTCGGCTCCCGGTATCTGGATGCCGAGCATCAGGCCAATCTTTGGTTTGATTACACGGTCGGCGCAATGACCCTGATTCAACGCCTCCGTATGACCTATCCCGAAATCGTCTTCCAGGCTTGCGCCTCCGGCGGCGGCCACGCCAACTACGGGTGGCTCGAACACGCCGATGAATTCTGGGGCTCCGACAATACTTGCGCACAACAACGCGTCTTCATCCAATGGGGTGAGGAAATGTTCTACCCGGCCTGCACCGTGGCTTCCCATGTCACCGTCTCCCCCAACCTCCAGACGCGCCGCCCCGCCCCGCTCAAATACCGCTTCGACGTCGCCTTCAGCGGTCGCCTCGGCTTTGAACTGCATCCCACCGAAATGTCTGCAGAAGAGGTCGATTTCGCTAAAACGGCCGTCGAATCCTACAAACGCTTGCGGTCAACCATCCAATTCGGCGATCTCTATCGACTTGTTTCGCCCTACACAAACGACCACGCCGCCCTCATGTTCGTCTCCAAAGACAAACGAAAGGCCGTTGTCTGCGTCTACGGAATGGCTCGCATGGCCAGCCGCGGAAACCCGACGCCCCTCCCCGTCCGCGGTCTCCTTCCCGGACTCCGCTACCGCATCCGGGAAATCAACAAGGTTCGTCCCGAAAACAGCCATATCTGGAGCCTCGAAGGCCAAACCCTCGGAGGCGATTCCCTCTTGGCAATGGGTCTGCCCTTCACCTTCGGAGAACAAGACGACTCCATGGTCGTCGAATTAACCGCCGACTGCTAACCCTCTTCGAACGCCACGCGTCTTGCCGCCATTGCCGCCGCGGTGTCGTCCGCGGTACATGCGCGGCCGGGCCGCGCACATGCCTCTCTGCGTTGTGCCGCCGCGGCTCCGCCCGCGGCGCACTGCCAGTGGCGGCTCGCCACCAGCTCTTACGCAAAAAGGGCCGTTTCTTCTGCGATTCAAGACTTTGCGAAAATCCCTTCTTTTGGTAAGATGAAATCATGAATTTTCAGAGTGCATTCCAACTCGCAGAATCCGCCTTTCGCGGCAACCGCCTTCCCCACGCCTATCTCGTACAAGGCAATCCGCGCACCAATGCATGGGACTTCGCCATCCGCGTATCCCAGCTCCTTCTCTGTCCGGCCGAAAATCCCCCTTGCCTCACTTGCGATTGCTGCCGCCGCGTCGAACAACTCGGCCACCCCGATCTCTTCCTCCTCGAACCCGAGAAAAAATCGCGGATCATCAGTATGGAGTCCATGCGCGAAGTCTTCCTCCCCTGGGTCTCCAAACAGGCCTTTTCCGGTGGCTGGAAAATCGGAATCGTCGTCTTTGCCGACCGGATGAACGACTCCTCCGCAAATGCTTTCCTCAAGACGCTTGAGGAACCTCCACCACGTACCCTTTTTCTCCTCCTGACCGATAAGCCGGACTCCCTCCTGCCCACCATCCGCTCCCGTTGCCAAATCCTCGACCTCAACGAAGGCCGCATTCCCCCGGATGAACCTTGGCGCTCCCGCGTTGGCGAAATCCTTGCTTCGCACTCTCGCGCCACGCAACTGCGCGCCTTCGCCACCGCTATGCGCTTTCAAGGTTTGTTCGATGAAATCAATGCCATCGCAACCCAACAGACCGAAGAGAAATACAAGGCGAAAGCCGATGATCCGACCACCCCGGTTCTCGATAACGAACGGCTCAAAGCCCTCATTTCCGCCCGCGAAAAGGAACTCCGCCGCACCATCTACGATGCCATCCAGGAATGGTATCGCGACATCTTGGTTTTCGCCTCTCTGCAACCCTGCGATGAAATCCCCGAACTCTGCTACCCGGAACACGCCGAAACGCTTCGACGCCGCGCCGCCCGAATCCCCCTCCGCATCGCTTTGCGCTTCATCGATTTCTCTCAGCGCCT
>JBJEVW010000222.1:0-2551 GCA_051884735.1 Kiritimatiellia bacterium
ATGTCGGCTCCCGCTATTATCTGCTGGGATTCTCCGTATTGTATGCCCTGATGTTTTCCCGGTATTCCTTATCGCAAATGTTCTCTTCCCTTGGGCTTTTTCTCGTTACGTCGGTTTCCGCTATGGCAACCATTGCATCTGGAAAAAGAAAAGCATTTGCGTCTCTGTTGCTCCTTCCGCTCTTGCGCGCGATTTTGACACGACGAGACCGGATGCTGACATCTGTTTGCATTTTTGTCGCCTTTTTCTTTCTTTGTTTTTTTGTTGCCGGGCATGGTGCCTTGTGGGAGGTTCCTAAGTCGATGGCCCGTTCGTTGGCGGTTGTGTTCCCATCCATGAAATCTGCGTATAGTGGACTTGAGGGAACGAAGGACGCTTTTCGCGAAGGCATGCAAAAGTTGGCGAAGGAGTCGATTCGTCAGAATCCGTGGTTTGGTTTGAAAGGGTTTGCATTGGATCGAAACAGCATTGTCTGGTTTCGGAGTGCTTCGAGCGGCGGAGATATGTTTGCGGGGCACGCGGCTGCCAGAAACTGGCATTCCACCTGGCTAGGGTTTGCCGCCGATTTCGGCATTCCTTCCGTTTTTTTATATGGACTTTTTGCGTTTTATTCGTTTTTTTGGTCGATTCGGCTCATCCGGCGCATTCCGCGATACAATGTTTTCCAGTTTGCCATTGCCTTCTACATCTTGTGGTCATTTTCGCAGGCGTTGTTGTTTTCTTATGGTTCCGGGCACTCGGCAATTACACCTTATGGTCTTTGGCCGCAATACGGGATTTTGCTGGCCATTGGAAATGCGCTGAAAAAAGAGCGTGAAAGCTCTTATTCTTTTTCTTCTATATGAAAATCGTCCATTTTTCTCATGTTCCGGTTCCGGAAGATGCCGTTCGCCAATATCATGCAAAGAATACCCATCCCGGCCGTTGGGGATTGAACCATGCGATTGCGCAAAAACGCGCCGGAATGGATGTCGAAGTCGTTTCGATCGCACATAAGGCGAGTTGCGATTTCATCCGCGAGATTGACGGGGTGCGCGTTCATTTTCTCCGGACGTTTTATCCGTACCGACATTTGACGTTTTATGCCGTAGACCAATTCCGGATGGCGCATTATGCGAAAAAGCTATCGCCGGACTTGATTCATGCGCATGGGACGGAGAATGTTTTTGCGCTTGCGGCAATCCGGACGGGGCTCCCGTTTTGCGTGACGGCGCAGGGACTCATGTTCCAGATCTTTCCGACGCTCGATCATCGGCCGAGCATTCACTACCGGGCGATTCAGATCATGGAGGATTATGCCTGGAAACGGACCCGGTACGCGATTGCCAAAAGCGAGTATGTCCGGGAGGCGTTGGCGGAAAAGTATCCGCATTTGGATTTGACGCTGATTCCCAACACGTATCAAGCCGACTTGGATCCTTCCATGGGAGATGGTTTCATGCGGGATGGCCGGGAACGCGGACATACGCTTGCATTTGTCGGAACGATGGATGAGCGCAAGGGCGTGCATCTGATTGCCGAGGCAATGACAGCAGTCGTGAAGCGTTTTCCCGATACGACATTGCATTTGGCCGGAAACCGGACTACGGACGAAGCCCCGGATTTTGCTTCCAGAAGCGATTACGAAGCTTTACAGATTCGTCGGTTGCGGGAAATTTTGGGGGAGCGCTTGGTTTTGCATGGGCGGCTTCTTCCAACTGATCTGTTCCAGATGCTGGATGGTTGTGCGGCACTGTTGGCGCCTTCGCTAGAGGAGATGTTCGGAAACCAATTGATTGAGGCTTTGATGCGCGGTTGCCATGGAATCGTGGCGGATCAGACGGCATTAGCCGAAAATGTCCGCCGGTTTGGCAACGGGACGATTGTTCCGCAAAAAGATGCTCCAGCCCTCGCAAAGGCCATTTGCGATTTGTTTTCGGTTCCACGGACGATTGCCCAGGCGGAAGTCGCGCAAAATGCCATTCGAAATTACATGTCACCTGATGCCGTGGCGGAAAAGCATCGCCTCCTGTACGAGCGGATTCTTCGGAAGAAGGCGTAAGTGGCGAGCCGGTCGGGAGGCCCGAGTGGCGAGCCGCCACGGGGTCGGGAGGCCCGACAGCCGATTCTCTTGGCCGCGCGATTTTAACCACAAAGGAACACAAAGAGCTTTTGAGCGGGTTGTATAGAAACACAAAGGCTAAGGAAGCGAGAAGAGAAAACTACAAAGCGACTTTTGTTGTTTTTTCGGGCGCATTTTGAAACCCAACAAAAGTGGAGTTTTTTTTCGCCCGCGGTGGCTCGCCGCCTTTGTGTTCCTATTCTTTCAGGGAAATGGTCTTTGTGTTCCTTTGTGTTCTTTTTCGCGCGGCTTTGCGGGTGTGGTGGCTCTGCGTCCTCTGCGTTCTCTGCGGGAAACAAATAACCCGCGTATGCGCGGCGCGTGGGTTGGCGGTGCGGGTCGGAAGGCCCGAGAGGCTCACCGCCACGGGCGAGGCGGGAGGGCCGACGGCTGATATCGCGCCCTACCGCAACGGGACACGGGCGTGTGCGGGGCGGCGCGATGAGGACA
>JBJEVW010000223.1:0-2542 GCA_051884735.1 Kiritimatiellia bacterium
CGCCTCTTCCGGAAGGCATTCGAACCGGCAATCCTTGAAGTACAGGTTCTTGAGCTTGCGATCCTTCCGTCCGCAAAGATACGGGAATTCCAGTCCGCGTGAAATGATTTTGGAAAAATAAAGGTTGCGAATGGCCTCGCACCTGGTTTCATCGGTCTGTCCAATGTAGATCTTCACGGGTCGCCCGTAAATCCGGTCCATGACGATATTGTCGAAAATCAGATTTTCGATCAAAGTATCCTCCCGCCCTCGATCGGGAAGCGGCTGATAATCCGGCAACAATATCGAAATGCCCACGTCCGTATCGGTCATGACCAGATTCGAAAAGGTGCAGTTGCGGATGACGCCGTCGCTGATCCAACCAATCCGGATGCCGCCGGAATAACTCGTCAGATTGCAATTCGTGACGGTCACCTTTTCGCAGACTTTATTCTCCGACAATGAACGGTTGTTCGCCCGGACCACTAGGCAGTCGTCCCCGGTCACGATATCGCAATTCGAGATTGTGACATTCCGGCTCGAATTGATATGGATTCCATCGTTGTTCGGATACCGCACCTCGGCCAGAATCTTGCATTTGTCGAACGACACATACTCGCAGTCGTGTATCCAATACGACCACCCGGACGGCTGGTTGACCATCGTGACATCCGATATTTTTATGTTGCGGCAACCGGCGAAAAACACCACTCTCGGAGGCGTCGGCGCATCGATTCGCTCGTACTGCCACCCCGACCAATCCCCTTGCTTTTCTTTGACGAAATTCGTCCCGTTGCAGTCGATTTTTCCCATGCCCGCAAGGACGATATTTTCGCATTCCTCGGCAAAAATCAGCGCCGCGTTCCGTTCCCTCGGCAAATTCTCGCTGATGATATGCTTAAGATTCTTCTTTTCCGGATAATCGGCGCAATCCGGCGAACCCAACAGAACGGCATTTTGCTCAATCTGGAACCGGACATTGCTCCGCAACTCAATCGAGCCGGTCAAATAGACGCCGTCTTCCAATAAGACCGTTCCTCCGTTTTTGGCGGCGCAGTCGTCGATTGCCCGCTGGATGGCTGCGGTATTCAGCGTCTTCCCATCCCCAATGGCCCCATAGTTCCTGACATCGAATATCATGGTTTTCTCCAGGTTTTCAAGATCGTTCGTTTTGTGAAAATGGCTTTTCCGCTACGCGAGATAAAAGTCTCCAATGGTCAAAACCAACGGCCGGTCAACGGCCGGCAGATTTTCGAGCGTCAAATAGCCGTCGTCCCCGATGGAAGACATCTCCTTCGGCAAGGCGTAAATCTCCCCCGTCAACAGGTCGAGGAGTCGGACGTCCCCGGAATCCGTTCCTGTTTTGATGCGGAGCGATACCGTTGTTTCAATCGTCTCCGTCAAAATGTCTTTTGGAATCCAATAGACCAATGCCGATGATCCATTCGGCTTCCGGACCCCGAAATGATAGGTCTTGTCAAAATCGAAATCGTTCGCTAGAAGCGGTTTCGAGGCATGGATAAGCCGTTCGATCGGAAAATCGACAATCTCGTAATCTTCACAGAAAACACTGCAGAGATGTTGCAGCGCAAAATACGAGAGTTTTGGCGTATACGCCCCGGTCGAACGCCCGTTATTATCGAAATCCGCCCCGATAACGCCAAAATACCCGTAATCCAGATAGGAACGGACGTCTCCAACCGTTCCATTCAAGGCCTCGATCATATCCATGCAGGAAAAATAGGAGGCTATCGCCACTTGATTGTGAATGTCGCAGAGCAAATGGCGCAACAGAAACTTCGCTTGCTTGAGTGGCGTCCATGCGCCTCCGGCTAGCGCGCCGGCTCCGTCCGGCCGAGACTGGGTACCGCTTTCTCCCTGAATGATCGGTATCCTTTTCCCATGCCGGTGCAATAAATCCCGGTAAACACGATAATTCTGCTGGAAGCCTTCCTCGTGAATGGAATATGCATGGTACGAGACGGCATCCAAATTGTCGAGACAACCCGTCTGGGCGACTGCTTCCACAAAGTCGGCTTGACCCATGCAGGTCACAAACCCGACAACGTTGCAAGTCGCATCTGCCGCTTTACAGGCCTTTGCCGTGGCAATGATGAATTCGCCAAGTTCCTTTGCATTCGGCCCATGTTTCCAGCACCATACGCCATCAGGCTCGTTCCAGATCTCATAATACCGGATCCGCCCCTTGAAATGCGCAACGGTCGCTTGGACATACGCCGCCCAAGCCGCTTTCTCTTCTTCCGTTTTGATAGGTGGACAGCCTACGGCGCCAAAAACCTTTTTCGCGCTTTCGGTATACAGCGAATTGCCATAGCAAAGGCAGAGCCAAGGCTCGACCCCGATAGTCAACATGCGGTTGACAATGCGATCAAGCCAACTGAAATCGTATACGCCTTTCTTTTGCTCGGTTCGCTGCCAACCGGATTGCAATCTTGCCCATTTTACGCCCGACTTAGCGACATATTCATACGACTTTTCCGGATCGAATACGTCCCGGTCGAGCTTTTCAAAACCAAGTCCGATGATGGATTTCCGAATGTCC
>JBJEVW010000224.1:0-10484 GCA_051884735.1 Kiritimatiellia bacterium
AAGGCGTTGCCCCGGTTCCGGGAGCATTCATCCCGAAAAACCGGGATAAGGGTGACGGAAAAACGCCCCTCCTCCATCTATATCTTCCGTGTCCACGTTTGCAAGAATGCAGGCGGACAATTTCCAAAAATCCAACACAACGGCTGAAGGCGGACGACGTCCCTTTCAACTGCCTCGGTGTCTCACTTGATTACCATATCCCGTTGCGGTAAACCACGATGAACGGCCGCCGGGCCTCCCGACCCCATGGCGGCTCGCCTCCTCCCGGCTGTGCGAACCGGCCAGAATCTCACAACGGATTCGAAAGCGACAAAAGTTCCTCGCGGAGAAACTTGCAGGCGAGAGCCGTGGAACGCCCCGATGGATCAAGCCCCGGATTGAGCTCGACATTGTCAATGCCGACAACCATAAGACGCCGGCAGATCAGACGCATGTCCGCAACAAGCCGATCGTACCGGAAACCACCCGCTTCCTGTGTCCCCGTACCTGGAAACTCGGACGGATCCAGCACGTCCATATCAATGGTCAGATAGACGGGTGTCTGGCAACCAATGGATTCCACAATCGACGAAAGCGTCGTATCGCCAAACAACTCCGTCGTGACATGCCCATCCAACATGAACTGGCGCTCCTCGCGCGTTCCCGAACGGATGCCGAACTGGTAAATACGGCCATCCCCGACAAGATCGTGGCACCGGCGCAATACGCATGCATGGGAAAGCGGATTGCCCAAGTAGTCTTCCCGCAAATCGGCATGGGCATCGAAATGGAGAATGACAAGATCCGGATATTGCCGCAAAACCGCCCGGACAGCTCCCAGCGTCACAAGATGCTCGCCACCCAAAAGAAACGGAATCTTGCCGGCTTTCAAAATCTCCGCCGCCCGCCCCTCAATCTGATCGAGTGCCGCTTCCTGGCAGCCGAACGGCAACTCGAGATCGCCCGAATCAAAGACCGCCGTATCATCGACAAGATCCCGGTCGGCAAACATCGAATATGTCTCGATGCCAAAGGATTCCGAACGCATCGCACCCGGACCGAAACGGGTGCCCGGCCGGAATGACGTCGTCGAATCATAGGGTGCCCCGAACAACACGATCCGTGCATCGGAAAACGGCTTGTCGCACGCAATAAACTGGTTCGCCTGTGGTCTCATCTGCACTGGAAATTCTCCTCTTCCTTCAAAATATCCAAGACATAGCTCGGAAGCGCAAAAGCACCGCGATGGAGCGCCGTATTGTAGTACTTCGTATTGATCCGGAGCTTGTTCCAGCGCGCCTCGTCAAGATTGCCGATCGGATGGTATTTCTTGGAGGCGAATCCGAAAAGCCAGTGCCCCGAAGGATAGCTCGGAATATGGGCCTGATAGACGGTTGAAACCGGAAACTCCTGCGCAATATGCCGGTGCGCATCGCGAACCGACTTCTGGTGCGCGGCATAGAACGGAGACTCATGCTGGTTGATGAGAATGCCATCCTCGCGCAATGCCTTGAAACAAGTGCCGTAAAACTCGCGCGTGAACAGTCCTTCCGCCGGACCATACGGATCGGACGAATCGACGATGATCAGGTCATATTCAGCTTTTTTGCCGCGCACAAAGCGGAGTCCTTCCTCAAAGCAAACCTTGACACGGCGGTCTTTGAGTTTATGGGAGACAAACGGCAGGTATTTTTTCGCGAGAAGCACGACATCCTTGTCCACTTCGACAAGATCAATGGACTCGATCGAGCGATACCGCGTCAACTCGCGGACCGTCCCGCCGTCGCCGCCGCCAATGACGAGCACATTCTTCACGTGCGGATGTACCGCCATCGGCACATGCGCAAGCATCTCATGATAGATGAATTCATCCTTCTCGGTCATCATCAGACCGCCATCCAAAACGAGAACGCGCCCATACGCAGGAGTATCCAGAATATCGATCTGCTGCACAGCGCTCTTCTTCGATGCGATCTGCTCGATCGCCTTCATCGAAAAACGGACATCGGAAGTATGCTCGTCGGTATACCAAAGTTCCATAGTGATGATTGAATGCTATCGGTGGTCAATGTCTGTTGGATTTGCTTTGACGCCTTATGCGAGGCACCCGGAAGACAATTCTTCCGGTTCGTACGGAAAAGAAACGGCTCTGCCCATGCAACCCGTTGGAGCACCTTGGTACCTTGAACCGGAATGTCGGTTGCGGCGACACGTGCCCCGCACCATTTCCGGGATTCCATCGCGTCCACGGAGCCACACCATCATACAACAACCTGTATGTAGTCGAGATTCATGTCTTCCGTACCCGTCATGAAACAACCCTTTTCCTTCGCAAAGAGAATGTGCTCAAGAATATCGGGTGTAATCTTCTCGCCCGGAGCGACAATCGGAATGCCCGGCGGATAACTCATGACAAATTCGCCGGCGACAAACCCCACCGAATCTTTCATCGGAACGCGACGCTTCTTTGCATAAAACGCCTCCTGAGGCGGCAGCATGACAACCGGATCGATATACTCGTGGTCGAAAAGCCCAATCGGACTCTTCTCGTGCAGACGCTTCGTCTCCTCCAACGCGGAAATGAGACGCTCGACGTCCATCATGCGATCGCCGCATGAAATAATCGCAAGAAGATTGCCGATATCTCCAAACTCGATTTGGATGCCATAGTCGTCGCGAAGATAATCGTAGACTTCAATGCCGGCCAATCCAATATCGCGTGTATGGACGGAGAGTTTCGTCCGGTCGAATGCATACACCGTATCGCCATTCACCAATTCCGGACCGAACGCATAATAGCCGCCAAGCTCGTTGATTTCCTCACGCGCATAATCCGCAAAATCCATCGTCTTCTGATACATGTCGCGACCGCGGAAAAACAGATTTTTGCGCGAAATGTCGAGAGAAGACAAAAGAAGATAGGAGGCGGAAGTGGATTGCGTAAGCGTGACAACCTGCCGGACATAGTCCGGATTCACCGGCTTTCTCGTCAACAATACCGAACTCTGCGTCAGCGAGCCGCCTGTTTTGTGAATGGACGCCGCCGCCATGTCCGCCCCCGCAGCCATCGCCGAAACCGGAAGCTCTTCATGGAAATAGAAGTGCGTGCCGTGCGCCTCGTCAACAAGAACACGCATCCCGGCCGCATGCGCAACATTGACAATCTCGGCAAGATTTGAACAAATGCCGTAGTAGGTCGGATTGTTGACGAGAATCGCCTTGGCATTCGGATGTTCCGCAATCGTCTTCTTGACATCGGCGACACTCATCCCGAGCGGGATGCCAAGCCGTTTGTCCTGCCCCGGATTGATGTAAACCGGAATCGCACCGCACACGACAAGCGCATTGATGGCACTGCGGTGGACATTGCGCGGCAAAATGATTTCATCGCCGTTCGTCACCGTCGACATGATCATCGCCTGCACCGCTGAGGTCGTGCCGTTGACCATGAAAAATGCGTCATCGGCCCCAAAAGCTTCGGCGCAAAGCTCCTGGGCTTCTTTGATGACCGATACCGGATGCCCCAAATTGTCGAGCGGTTTCATGGAATTAACATCCATCGCAAGCGCTCTCGCACCGAGATACTCCGTCAACTCCGGATTCCCGCGCCCGGATTTGTGCGCCGGAACGTCGAAATGCGCGAGACGGTTGATCCGCTGTTTATCCAGCGCATCCGCCAACGGTGTCACTTTCTGCCGTTGGCGTAAAGCCTCAAACAAGCCTACAGATCTTGATTTTGCCATTTCTTTTGCCCCCTTCTACTGCTCCGATCGATCAAACTCGCGCAGATAATCGTTGAAATTCCAACTGAGAACCGTCCGGTCGCCCTCCGCTTTCGAACGGAGGACAAGATCCGGACGTCGGATGCCGTTAAACCAACTCTGCTGCGCAAAGGAATAGCAGCCAAGGCCGCCGAACAGCACCGTGTCGCCGGTTTTGAGCGGTTCGGCAAAACGGTACTCCCCGAGGACGTCCCCGGCAAGGCAGCTCACCGCCCCCAGAATCGTCGTCTTACCCGTTTGCGCCTGCGCCGGCTCCACAACCTCCGGACGCATATCGAACAACATCAAGTCGGTCGCATGGCACGATGCCGAAATATCCAAAACGGCAATGTCTTTCTCGCGATGCAGGACATCCAGGACGTGCGCTTCGAGAAAACCCGAATCGCGCACCAGATATTCGCTCGGTTCGATGAATACATCAAACTTCGGCGACGAGGCGACGCCGGATGCAGTATGCAGCCCTTTCAGCCGCTCGACTGCGGCAATAGCCCCGGGTGACGAAAAGGCCGGATCGTCGATGACTTCTCCACCGCCTAGATTCAACCATTCCAACCGCGGGAGAAACGGCCCGAATTTCTCCGCAACCTTGTCAACCATGCCGGCAAAGTCCGCGGCATAGCCTTCACACAACGCATGGCTGTGAAAGCCATCGACCAGGCCAAGCAATCTTTCCCGGCTTCGGGCGTCAAGCGCTTCAAGCTCTTCCGCCAAGACCCCAAACCGTGAATCCGGACAGCAAGGATCGTACTTGAGACAAGCGGCAGACGAAAAACCCGGATTGATCCGCAATCCAATGCTCACGCCTTTCGACCGGACCTCCGGACCATATAGCGCCAATTGGCTCAACGAGTTGAATACGATATGCGTACAGGTCGCACACAGCTCCTCTATCTCTTCCGCCTGATACGCAGGCGCATGTACCTGAATCTGGAATGGAGAGGAACGCTTTTCCCATGCGGAAACACCGCCCGGAAAAACACCTGTTTTGGCCAATTTCGATTCAAACAGGCCGGAAGCCGTGAAGCCCTCGACATACGGCAACAAAACCGGAAAAGCGGCCGGCAGCGGGAAGCCCTTAAGCGCCATCAGCAAATGAACGCCCAAACGATCTGCATTCGCTTTCGCAATTCTTGCCGTCTCCGCAAGCCGGTCCAGATCAATGATATAACGCGGTTTCATGATTCAATGCCAATCACGGAACCGCAACCGGATTGAACGTCTCCTGCCACGGAAGTCCTTGCACATTGAGCTCGGCCATGAACGGATCCGGATCGAATTCCTCGCAGGTATGAACCCCCTTCGTCGTCCACTTCCCTTCCAGGAACAACTTGGCGCCAATCATCGCCGGCACGCCCGTCGTATAACTGATCGCCTGGGAACCGACCTCGGCATAGCACGATTCATGATCGCAAACGTTGTACACGTAATAATCGACCGGCTTTCCGTCTTTCTCGCCATGGAAAATGCATCCGATATTCGTTTTGCCCTTCGTTCGCGGGCCGAGCGACGCCGGATCGGGCAGAAGCGCCTTGAGAAATTCGATCGGCACGATCTTCTGCCCTTTGAAATCAATCGGGTCGATGCGCGTCAATCCCACATTTTCGAGACATTTGAGATGCGTGAGATAACTCTGCCCGAATGTCATGAAAAAGCGAATGCGCTGAATGCCTTTCAAATTGCAACCAAGAGACTCGAGCTCCTCGTGATGAAGCAGGTACATATCCTTCTTCCCGACTTGATCGAACACATACTCGCGCTTGATTGCCATTGGCGCCGTCTCCACCCAATACCCCTTGTCAAACGCCTTGCGGGTCTCGACGGGAACTTCCGGCTTGTCGTCTGAAGGATCCGCAACCCAATACGATCCCTTCGCCGCAACTTCGCGGATATTGATTTCGGGATTGAAGTTCGTCGCAAACGGATAACCATGATCGCCTCCATTGCAATCGAGAATATCCAACGTCTCGATCGTGTCGAAATAATGCTTCTGGGCAAATGCCGAGAAAACCTGCGTGACACCGGGATCGAAACCGCAACCGAGAATCGCGACAAGCCCCGCCTGTTCGAATTTTTCCCGGTATGCCCATTGCCAGGAATACTCGAAATGGGCTTCTTCCGGCGGCTCGTAGTTCGCCGTGTCCAAATACGAAACGCCGGCCGCCAGACATGCGTCCATGATCGCCAGATCTTGATACGGAAGCGCAATGTTCATAACCAAATCGGGACCAAACGAACGGATGAGCGCCGTCAACTTCCCGACGTCCATCGCATCGATTTGGGCCGTCGAAATCTTTGTGGAAACCCCCTTCGCCGCAAACCACGGACGGGATTCGATATCCGCCTTGATGGCTCGGCAACGGGATTCGGTACGCGAGGCAATCAGCAACTCGCCGAATACTTGCGGATTCTGACACATCTTCGCCGCAGCAACACCCGCGACACCACCTGCTCCGATGAGCATGACCTTCTTTGCCATGAAAAGCACTCCTTCCCTTGCGGGATTGGATTGTTCAACATAGCCCGAATTCCATACTCCACCTAGAGCAGTTCAAGGGCTGCGCGAATGATAGCATATCGAAAATAAAAAGAGACTATTTTTTTTTGAGGCTTCAGGCATCGTTTGGGGAACGTCTGCGAAACAGAGGATACCCATCCCCTCGGCCACCGGGACTTCCGACCCACTGGCTGTCGGGCCTCCCGATCTACTGGCTGTCGGGCCTCCCGATCTACTGGCTGTCGGGCCTCCCGACCTACTGGCGGCTCGCCACTCGCGCGCACCATCGTACAGCACGCACCCCTTTATACAATGGGTTCATTCGCATCTTTCGCCACGATCCATTGGATATCGGCAAAAAAACAAGCGGCTCCCGAAAGGGAACCGCTTGTTTCTTTTTTTGAATCTCCTTGCGGAGAGATAGGGCTAAAACCCTACTTGGCGTCCGAGTGAAGTGCCGCAAGCTTCGTAAGAAGCTCGTACTTGGCCTTGAAGCGCTTGTCGGCTTCCGCAACCATCGCCTCGGCTTTGGCCGGATCGAGCTTTGCCAGCTGCTTGAAGCGGTTCTCGGTGGCGGCCTGTTCGGCAAACGCACGGCTCGGAGCCTTGCTGTCCACCTTCAATTCGCCCGTGGCCGGATTGTAGCGGTAGAGCGGGAAGTGGCCGGATTCGACGGCGAGTTTCTGCTGCTCGAGACCCTTGACCATGTTGATGCCGTGGTTGATGCAGTGCGCGTACGCAATGATCAGCGCCGGACCATCGTAGGCTTCCGCCTCGGCAATGGCCTTTACAACCTGTCCGGGGTTGGAACCCATGGAAACCTGCGCAACGTACACATTGCCGTAGGTCATCTGCATGAGACCAAGATCCTTCTTGCCGGCCGGCTTGCCCGCCGCCGCGAACTTCGCGATAGCGCCAAGCGGCGTCGACTTGGAGGCCTGTCCGCCCGTGTTGGAGTAGACTTCGGTATCGAGAACGAGAACCTTGACGTTGTGGCCGCTCGCCAAAACGTGGTCGAGACCGCCGTAGCCGATATCGTAGGCCCAACCATCGCCGCCAAAGATCCAGACGGTCTTCTTGACGAGGTACTCGCAGAGGGAAAGCAACTGCTTGGCGTTCGGGCATACCTTCGAGCACTCGCACTTCGAAAGGCGATCCTTCAGCTGGGCGACGCGCTCGCGCTGTGCCTCGATCTGTTCTTGCGTCTTCTGCTCGGCATCGCGGATGGAGACGAGGAGATCCTTCAAGTCCTGCGGCGCCTTTTCAGAAGCGAGAATCGCCTCAAGAGCTTGAAGGGCCGTTGCCGTGTGTTTCTCGAGCGTCATGCACATGCCGAGACCAAATTCGGCATTGTCCTCGAAGAGCGAGTTGCTCCACGCGGGACCGCGGCCATCCTTGCGCTGGCAGTAGGGCGTGGTCGGAAGGTTGCCACCATAGATTGAGGAGCATCCCGTCGCATTGGCAATCAGAATGTGATCGCCGAAGAGCTGCGTGACCAGCTTGATGTACGGCGTTTCGCCGCAACCGGCGCAGGCACCGGAGAACTCGAAAAGCGGACGGCAGAGCTGAGAGCCCTTCACCGAATCGAGAGCCTTGATGTCTTTGTGCGCAATCTGGGGAAGATCGAGGAAGTACTTGAAATTCTCGGACTCCGGCTTACGCAGCGGAATCTGATCCTCGAGCTTGAGCGCAGGAGCCTTTCCGGCGGCCACAAGCGCGGGCTTGCTCATCGGGCAGACCGTAACGCAAAGGCCGCAACCGGTGCAGTCCTCGGGCGCCGCCTGGAGCGTGAACAGCTTGCCGGCATAAGGCGGTTTTGCAGGTGCGCTCTTGAACGTGGCGGGAGCACCTTCGGCACTGTCGTAGATCTTGCCGCGGATTGCCGCATGGGGACAGACAACCGAGCAGTTGAGACACTGGATGCAGGTCTGCGGATTCCAGACCGGAATGTGCGTGGCAATGTTGCGCTTCTCCCACTGCGTCGTGGCCGTCGGCCAAGTGCCGTCCTCCGGAATGGCGGAGACGGGCATGTCGTTGCCCTTCTGAGCAATGAGCGGAGCGGTAATCTTCTGGACAAACTCAGGCGCCTCGGGCGAGACGGTCGGAGGCATCTTGTAGACGCCGGCCGGAGCGGCCGGAACCTTCACCTCGTACACGGCATCACGCGCCGCATCGATGCACTTCCAGTTCTTTTCGACAACGTCCATACCCTTCTTGGCATAGGACTTCTCGGCGTATTCCTTGAGCTTGGCAATGGCCTCGTCCTCGGGCAGAATGCCGGAAATCTTGAAGAACGCAGTCTGCAGCACGGTGTTCGTGCGCGTACCCATGCCGGTCGCCTGCGCAATCGCGGCGGCGTCAATCACGAAGAACTTGATCTTCTTGTCGATAATCTGCTGTTCAATTTCATCCGGCAGATGCTGCCAGACTTCATCGGCGGAGTAAGGCGAAGCGAGCAGGAATGTCGCGCCATCCTTCGCCTTCGAAAGCATATCGTACTTCTCGACAAAGGAGAAGTTGTGGCACGCTACAAAGTCCGCGTTGGTGCAGAGATACGGGCTGCAGATCGGCTTGTCGCCAAAACGCAAGTGGGACGTCGTAAGGCCGCCCGCCTTCTTGGAGTCGTACTCGAAATAGCCCTGCGCGTAGTTGTCCGTGTAGGTGCCGATGATCTTGATCGAGTTCTTGTTCGCGCCGACCGTTCCGTCGGAGCCCAAACCGTAGAACATGCACTCGTGACGATTCGGATGGGCGAGGACGAACGAAGGATCGTAGTCGACCGAAAGACCCGTGACATCGTCCTTGATGCCGACCGCAAAGTGGTTTTTCGGCTCGGCCGCAACCGCATTGTCGAAGACGCCCTTGACCATCGCCGGCGTGAATTCCTTCGAACCCAAACCATAGCGGCCGCCGAGGACTTTCGGATAACGGGTGATAAGCCCTTTCTCCATGGCTTCGCCAAGAGCCGTGCGGACGTCCAGGTAAAGCGGATCGCCAAGAGCGCCGGGCTCCTTGACGCGATCAAGAACCGTGAGGAACTTCGTGGTGGCGGGGAGCGCCTTGGCAAACGCCTCTACGGGGAACGGCAGGAAGAGACGGATCTTGAGCACGCCGACCTTGGCACCTTCGGCATTGAGCTTGGCAACCGTCTCGTCGCAGGTGTCAGCGCCGGAACCCATGATGACAATCACATTCTCCGCATCCGGAGCGCCGACATAGTCGACGAGGTTGTAGCGGCGGCCGACAAGATCCGCAAGCTTGTCCATGTTCTTCTGGACGATGGCCGGGAGCGCGGCATAGTACTTGTTGACCGTCTCGCGACCCTGGAAGTAGACGTCCGGATTCTGCGCCGTGCCGCGCATCTGCGGATGATCCGGCGTGAGTCCGCGCTTGCGGAACGCTTCCACCAAATCATCGTCGATCATCGCGCGAATCGCTTCCTGCGGCATTGCATCAATCTTCTGCACTTCGTGCGAAGTGCGGAAGCCATCGAAGAAATGCAGGAACGGAATCTTGGCCTCCAGCGTCGAGGCATGCGCCACAAGCGCGAGATCCTGAGCTTCCTGAACCGAAGCAGACGCGAGCATCGCAAAGCCCGTCTGGCGGCAGGACATGACGTCCGAATGGTCGCCAAAAATGTTGAGGCCCTGATAGGCAAGCGCACGCGCAGAGACGTGGAAGACCGTCGGGGTGAGCTCGCCCGCAATTTTGTACATGTTGGGAATCATCAGCAGGAGACCCTGCGACGCCGTAAACGTCGTCGTCAGCGCACCCGTCGTAAGCGCGCCATGGACTGCGCCGGCGGCACCGCCTTCAGACTCCATTTCGACAATTTTCGGGACGTTGCCCCAAAGGTTCTTCTTGCCCTTGGCCGCAAGCTCATCGCATGTCTCCGCCATCGGGGAAGAAGGAGTGATCGGATAGATCGCGCAGACTTCACTGCACTGGAAGGCAACTTGGGCACAGGCCGTGTTGCCGTCCACCATGATTTTCTTTGCAGGGGTTGTCATGAATAACTAGAACTCCGTATTTGAATGCTAAAATGTATCTCGAAAAAACGATTGTTTGGGGAAGAAAACGCAACCCCAAAAAGAGTTACTGTGTTAGCGGAAGAATGATACGATAAAAAAGGGTACGAATGCAAGCCAAAACGCAGACTGCACCCTTATCCCGGAAAATCCTGTGGCTTCCAGAAGTAAACTTGGTTTTAGTAGTAGTTTACCCCCTAT
>JBJEVW010000225.1:0-10401 GCA_051884735.1 Kiritimatiellia bacterium
CTTTGTGTTTTTATCTTGCGGCTTTGCGGGTGTGGTGGCTCTGCGTTCTCAGCGTTCTCTGCGGGAAACAAATAACCCGCGTATGCGCGGTGCGCGGGTTGGCGGCGCGATGAGGACATCGTGCCCTACCGCAACGGGTATGCGCGGTGCGCGGGTTGGCGGCACGATGAGGACATCGTGCCCTACCGCAACGAGTATGCGATATTGCGCATGGTTCAGGATGCGAGTCGGGAGTCCCGCGTGGCGAGCCGCCACGGGCGATTATCTTGAGCACGCGATTTTAACCACAAAGGAACACAAAGGTGGCGAGCCGCCACGGGGTCGGGAGACCCGACAGCCGGTGAGGCGGGATGGATAGGAACACAAAGGTCGGGAGTTCCGACGGTCGGTAGCGAGCGAGGGGAAGGTGATTTGATTTCCGGGGGCGGGGCGCGGTAGAATGCGGGTGACGGGAGCATTTCCTCGACGAGCGTTGCATCGTGAATCGGAAATGCGCACACGATCTTTCTTGCCGACCAAAACAATGAAAATGCCTAAATCGATTTGTCCTTCTTGTGGGCAAGCAGTGTCATTGCCTGCGTGTGCGTCCGACGCACGGGCCTCCCTTGAAGAGGCGCATGCGCAATTATTGAAGTTTGTCGGTCCGGTTGGATTGCTTCAGGACTATTTGGGCGAGATGCCGACGGCGAAGGATTGTTCCGAGTGCCGGCCGAATGCCAAGGGGTGGTGGACTCCAATCGAGAATGGGCCGATGTTTACGGGGCCGTGGCTGGCGGCCGTGTGCGCCCGTGCGGAAGAAAGCGGGGAAAAGGCGGATCGGGATTTGTCGCGCACGCTTGCGGATGGGCTGCTTTCGGCATCGCGGTGTTCACCGGTTCCCGGCTTTATTGCACGCGGCATGGGAGCCGGTCCGGGCGTCCATTATCCGGTCGGCAGCATCGATCAGACACTCCCTTGGTTCTATGGACTATGGCGATATTGCACCGGCAAAACCGCAGAACGAGCGCATGCGGAGGAGGTCAAGAGGCGGATGCTGGAAGTGGCGCAAGCGTTGGAGCGGCGTGGCTGGACGTGTCCCAACGAACCGCCGTTTGAAAAGGAGCATTGCGGAGATTTTCTCCAGGACGGGCTGCCATTCCGCAATGCTGCGCATGGGCTGTTTCTCTTCCGCATTCTTGCCGAGCTCGATCCCGGACGGATGTCGTTCTACCGGTCTGTCGCCTCAGGGAAGCCGAATCATTCGACGTTAACGCGTTTGGAGGCGTGTGGGAAAGGCTACGAAGCGGATTTTCCGAAATTGCCTTGGATCGAGCCGCATCTTCTGTGGATCTATGTGACGGCGCAGGGTTGCCTCAAGGAACTATCGAGGCTGGAGCCGGACGAGCCGGCGTTCCGGGCGGGCTTGGCGGCGAATGCGGCACGGGCGCGCGCTTTTTTGAAGCTATACGAGAAGTATGACAATTCGACGGAGAAGCCGTTCCGCTACGGCAATTGGCGGGACGGGTATGCGTGGCGGCCGCAAAAGACCTTGAAAGAATCGGACGCCGTATCGATGACCGGAAAGAAGGAAATTCTCGGCACGAGAAAGAATATCGAGCGCGATTACATGACCGCTCCGCTGTCCGCCGCGGCAATCTGTGCGTTTGCCGGGACCGAGCGTGCGGCCTTCGAGAAGCTATTGTGCCACTACGATTGGTCGACGTTCAACATCAGCGAGTTTTTCTTGGCCGAAGTCGCCTGGTACGCCTATTGAGAAGCCGGAGCCGTGCGCGCACGGCTTCGGGCTGCAAGTTCTCAGCCGGATTTGGGATGCGAGCTTGCGGAAAGGGCGTTACTTGCCGAGACAAGCGTTCAAGAGCTCCGGCGAAAGAATTTGGCGCGTATCGTCATCGACGAGCGAAAAACGGTTGCCGTCGTTTGGTGTGGAAAGGTAGTTCCAAACGCAATAGGGAATACCCCATTCCCGGCAGATGGACACGACATCGCGCATATAGGCGATGCGGCTGGCCGCCGGGGCATGGCGGATTGTTCCGAATTCGCCGTTCCAGAGGATTTTGCCGGGATGAAGGCGGAGAAATTCGCGTGCGCCGGACATCCGGCGTCGCAGTTCCTCGCGGTCGATGGCGTCGACGCCCTCATAGCCGCCGGTTGCCGAACCGAGCAGGCGGTGGTAGCCGCGATAGCGCTCGACGTCGCGGGTCGGATATTCGAGCGTGCGATTGTAGAAAGCCGGGCCGCTTTGGAGCACCCCGCGCTGGTGCGTGAATTCGAACGGTTCGTACATGTGAAATGTGTAGACCACCCGATCGTCGTCCCAAACCCGGAGACGATCGAGTTTTCCCGGAGCATTCCAAAAGACGCTTCCAATCACGATCCAGCGAAGAGGGTTCAGCGCCCGGATTGCCTGGAGCGTACGCCCAGCCAGGCGATTCCACTTTTCGGGATCGACATCGCGCACCTCGTTGAGCAGTTCAAACGCGATGGAGCCGCGGGTATGGTAGCGCCGTTCGAATGTTGTCCAGAGGTTCACGAACCGGTCTTGGAGTTCGGGATTGTCGAGCAATTCCGCTGGTCCCGCGAGATCGCAGTAGTTGCCAAGGGCTTTATGGAGATTCAAGACGACATTCAAGCCCTCGCGCTCGCACCAATCGAGAAAACAATCGATTTTTTGGAATGCGCGTTCCCGGCAATGTCCGGACTCGTCTTCGACCACGATTTGATCGAAGCCGAGGCGGACATGATCGAATCCCATTGCGCGGATATTTGCCACGTCCCGGGCGGTGATGAACGAATCGAAATGTTCCCAATCGCCGATTGTCAGCACCAGGCGCTGTTGTTCATTGAGGAGATTGAACCGTTTGTAATTGGTCAGCCATCCGCCAAGGCCCATGCCGTGCGAGAAGCCCGGCCATCGGCTCGCTCCCGAGGCGGGGACGGGAAGGGCGGACGATATGCCGTTCGTTTCCGCATTGTTCTTTTGGCAGGCGATTGCGATGTCGTTTTCGTTTCTTTCCATATTCGGGAATCGGTTGCGGAACCATTTTTTTCGCGGATGACCGGAGTTTTTTTTGCTTGCAAGGGGACGGATTCGGCTCCCGGCACGCATGCGGGGAAGAGGCGTTTTCCGCCCCTGCATTTGCGCCTGCATTCTACCATATCGGCAGCCGGAACGAAAAGCGCAAAACCCATGCGTGGGGCGCGCTTGCCGCTTGATTTAGAGGGGGGCTTTCGATAAGATTTTCTGCGGATTCCAGAAACTTCTTTCCTTCTCCTTTCCATGAAGAAAACAATTCTTTGCGAGCAGACTTTTCGCTGGTACGGTCCTTCCGATCCGGTTTCGTTGCAAGACATTCGCATGACGGGTGTCCATGGCATTGTGACAGCGCTTCACCACATTCCCAATGGAGAGGTATGGCCGATCGAGGAAATTCAAAAGCGCAAGCAGGCGATTGAGGCGAGCGGGCTTGTCTGGAGTGTTGTCGAAAGCGTCCCGGTTCATGAGCATATCAAGACGCAGGAAGGCAATTGGCGGACGTATGTCGAGAACTACAAGCAGTCCATCCGCAATCTGGCGGCCTGCGGGATCCATGTCATTACGTACAACTTCATGCCGGTTGTGGACTGGACGCGCACGGATCTTTCCTATCCGATGGCGGACGGCTCCCGCGGGCTCCGGTTCGAGCGGGCGGCGTTTTTGGCGTTTGACATTTTCATTTTGAAGCGTCCCGGTGCGGCGGAAGAAGTGACGCCCGAGGAATATGCGCGTGCGAAGCGGCGCTACGAGGCGATGTCGGCGGAGGAGCGCGAACGGCTTGTGCGGACGATCATTGCGGGGCTTCCCGGTGCCGAGGAAAGCTTTACGCTTGATGAATTCCAGGGGCAGTTGAATCGCTACAAAGACATTGATTCCGAGACCTTGCGTTCGCATCTCATCGATTTTCTCAAGGAGGTTTGTCCCGTTGCGGATGAAGTCGGCACTTCATTGGTGATTCACGCCGACGATCCGCCCTATCCGATTCTCGGGCTGCCGCGCATCATGAGCACGGCGGAGGATTTCCGCAAGCTCATTGCGGCGGTTCCGAATCCATCCAACGGGCTTTGTCTCTGCACGGGATCGTTCGGCGTCCGTGCCGACAACGATTTGCCGGCGATGATGCGCGAGTTTGGCGACCGCGTGAACTTTGTCCATCTTCGCAGCACGCGTCGCAATGCCGATGGGGATTTCTTCGAGGACAACCACTTGGAAGGCGATGTTCCGATGTTCGAGATGATGAAAGCCTTGCTCGAGGTCGAACAGCGTCGAGGCTGTTCCATCGCGGTCCGTCCCGACCACGGGCATCAGATGTGCGACGATTTGCGCAAAAAGACGAATCCCGGCTATTCGTGCCTCGGGCGCATGCGTGGCATTGCCGAACTCCGCGGGTTGGAGCTTGGAATTGCCAAAGCATTATTTGAAAAATAAACGCCTGTCCGAATGTGAACTTTTTCTCTCCGATTGAATTGCCATGAGCACAGCATCTACTTCCGAAACCGATCATCCGTCCGCCTCTTCGAAGCATTTTCTGGAGCAGTGGATTGAAGCCGATCATGCGGCGGGGCGTACGGGCGGCAAAGTCGTGACCCGTTTTCCGCCGGAGCCGAACGGCTACTTGCACATAGGCCATGCGAAGGCGATTTGCGTCGATTTCGGCATGGCCAAGGAATTTGGCGGCGAATGCCACCTGCGCTTGGATGACACCAATCCTTCCAAGGAAAGCGACGAGTTTGCGCAGAACATCAAAGAAGACATCCATTGGCTAGGCTGGGATTGGGGCGATTGCTTCTACAGTGCGGCGGACATGTTCGACGAGATGTTCGAGATTGCCGAGAATCTGATCCGGAAAGGGCAGGCGTACGTATGCTTTCTCTCGCAGGAAGAGTGGAAAAAGTATCGCGGCATTCCGACGGAGCCCGGCACGCCGAGTCCGACACGCGACACCTCTCCCGAGGAGAATCTGCGGCTATTCCACGAGATGCGCGACGGCAAGTATGCCGATGGCGAATGCTGTCTGCGCGCCAAGATCGACATGGCCTCGCCGAACATCCATTTCCGCGATCCGGTGATTTACCGGATTCACCATGTTCCACACTATCATTTGGGGAACAAATGGTGCGTGTATCCAATGTACGATTTTGCGCATCCGATTGAAGATGCGCTGGAAGGCGTTACGCATTCCATGTGCACCTTGGAGTTTGAGGTACACCGTCCGCTTTACGATTGGGTGATTGACCGCTTGGACGAGATGGGCAAGCTTGTCGTCCGAAACGGAGTCAAGATTCGTCCTTGCCAGCGTGAATTTTCCCGTTTGAACATCACCTACACGGTGATGAGCAAGCGCAAGCTGATGGAATTGGTGGAGCGCAAATTGGTTTCCGGCTGGGACGATCCCCGCATGCCCACGCTCTGCGGCATGCGCCGGCGCGGCTATCCGCCCGAAGCGGTGCGCGCCTTCTGCGAAGGCGTCGGCGTCACGAAGTTCATTTCCACGACGGACGTTTCGATTCTCGAGCAGTGTGTCCGCGAGGTTTTGAACCGCAAAGCGGCTCGCCGCATGGCGGTTTTGAATCCCGTCAAACTGGTCATCGACAACATGGAAGAAGGCCAAGTTGTCTCGTGCGATGCCGTGAACAATCCGGAAGATCCGGAAGCCGGCACCCGCAAGGTCGTCTTCGGGCGCGAGTTGTGGGTCGAGCGGGACGATTTCATGAAAGATCCGCCGAAGAAGTTTTACCGGCTTTCGGTCGGGCGCGAAGTCCGTCTCAAGTATGCCTGTTTGTTCACCTGCACGCATATCGTCGAGGACGGAAATGGCGAGGTCGCGGAAATCCATGGAACATGGGATCCCGCCACATTGGGCGGCAATGCGCCGGACGGTCATCCGGTTCGCGGCACGATCCACTGGGTTGATGCGGCCACGGCGGTCAAGCTTCCGGTGCGGCTCTACGACCGGCTTTTCCGTGTCGAAGAACCGGACGGGGATGCGGAGCACGATTTCAAGGAATACCTGAATCCGCAGTCCATCGTGGAAACGGCGGCGTATTGCGAGCCTTCGCTCCAGTCGTTCAAACCGGGCGAACCGGTTCAGTTCGAGCGTTTGGGCTACTTTGTCGCCGATTCGAAGGATTCGGCGGACAATGCTCCTGTTTTCAACCGAACCTCGACGCTTCGCGATTCTTGGGCGAAGCAGCAGGGAAAGGGTGGAAAGTAAGGTTTGGCGAACATCGAAAAGTCCCAGACCGAGGAATTTTCGCCGGCTTATCTGAGCATGAGCCGGCGGAAGGTTTTGTGGACCCTTTTCATCGAGTATTTCAAGATTTCGCTCTTCATTGTCGGAGGCGGCTATGCCATCATCATTGCCGCGGACGATGTTTTCGGCCGGAAGCTCAAATGGCTGAAAGAAGGGGAGCTCATCGACCGTCTGCCGATCATCCAGATGGTTCCGGGGCTCATTGCCGGGAATTCTGCGATTTATGTCGGGCTGAAGACCGCCGGCATTTGGGGAGTGCTTGTTTCGCTGCTGGCCGTTTCGCTTCCATCGTTCTGCATCATCACGGCGATTGCCATCGGGTACGAAGCGTTGCCGCTTGACAACCGGTTTGTGCAAGGCGCGTTTTTAGGGTTGCGCAGTGCCATCAGCGGCGTCATTCTCGCGACGATTTTGAAATCGTGGCCCCGCATCATGCGGGGTGCGTATGCGTTTGCGGCTTTGGCGGCGACGGTATTGCTGATTCTCGTGTGGAAATACAATGTCGGGCTGGTATTGGTTGGTGCCATGCTGGTCGGCATTCTGTGGCGGGCAGTGCTGTTGCCGCTATCCCGCCGTCTGGGTTGGAGTGGAAACGGGGGAGAAGGAGGCGTGTCATGACGACGGGACGTTTGCTCTTCTTGCTGATCGGGGGTACCACCGGCCTTTCCGTCTTTTTCTCCATCTTTTGGGTTTTTGTCAAATGCGGGTTGCTCTGCTTTGGCGGGGGCTCCGTGTTGGTTCCGGTCTATCTTGACTTTTTTGTCGGGCCTGATGCGCCTTATTTGCAATTGGCGCCGGAGGATTTCGGCAATTTGCTGGCCATTACGCAGATGACACCGGGGCCCATCAGCATCAATGCGGCGACCTTTTTCGGGTACCGTTGGGCGGGGATTGCCGGCAGTTTTGTCGCCACGTTCGGGCTATTGTTTCCCTCGTTTATTTTGATGACGGTTGCGTTGCGGTCGCTGGAGAAGTGGAAGAAGAATCCGGTTGTCCAGGGGCTGTTGTGGGGCGTGGCTCCGGCGACGATCGGCATGATGGTTCTGGCGATGCTCGTCTTTCTGGAAATGAGTGTCTTCAGTGGCGGCATTTCTTGGCGGGCTCTGTTTACGGGGGCGGCGTTGCCGGAGGGCTTCCGGGTCCGGCCGCTTGCGGTTTTACTGGTTGGATTTTCCGCATGGGCGTTGTACACGAAGCGTTTCCATATCATGACGCTTGTGATCATCTGTTCGATTGCGGGAGCATTGCTGTTTCCGTTCTTGGGGAGTTGACAGGGAGAAACCATGAGCCGAGGTGACAACAGGGAGAAGATTTCCCGCAACCGCCAGTGTTCGTACTGGAATCGTCTGGCCGGAGAATATGCCGCCATCACGCGCATACGGGTTGACGATTTCCATTACGGGCCCCAGATTCCGGGCGAGAAAAAACTCCATCTGCTTCCGGCATTCCGGGCGGGACAGCATGCGTTGGAGCTAGGGTGCGGTGAAGGCCAAAACAGCATTTGGCTGGCCGGGCAGGGGGTTTCGTGCATTGCGATGGACATCTCCGCGCAACAACTTTCGTATGCGAAAGCGTTGGCGGCGAAACAAGGCGTAGAGATCGATTTCCGGGAAGCGTCGCTGGAGTGTTTCGAGGCGGCATTGCGGCCTGGAGATCCGGCGTGCTTCGACTTTGTCCACAGTTCCCATGCGATGGAGTTCGTGCAGAGTCCCGGAAAGATTCTGAAAGCCATGTCGCGGCGTACGGCGCCCGGCGGAATTGTCGTGGTTTCGACGGTCCATCCGCTGTACAATGGCGAATGGATTGAAGACGGCGAGTTGGAGACGCTGGATGACGGAGAGACGGAAGACGCCGGAAGCGGGCTGTTTCTCCCGAACTATTTTTGTCCCCCGGACGACATTCGCGAGGATTCGAACGGGCATGTCGTTTCGCGGGCCTGGCCGGTGTCCGCCTGGTTCGGGTGGTTTCGGGCTGCCGGGCTGGAGGTGGTCGGGCTGGCGGAGCCGCCGGCGTGCAAGAATGCGCCCTACACGAGCGACGATTGGGCGCATCATGGCGGGCAGTTGGACTGCATCCCGTCGACGCTCATCCTGGTCGGCCGGAAACCGCTTTCGTAGCGCGCGTGGCGGATCGAATGGATGACCGGTTTCTCTCAGAAGATCGGGGCGGAAGGGAGTCCGGAGTCGTAGGCGACGATGGCGATTCCGCATTTGTCGGCGGCGCGGATCAGTTTTTCGCGATCGAGCAGGAGGGTACGTCCGGCCTGGACGGCGATTGCGGAGCAATGGGCGCGTTGCATGGAGCGGAGGGTACGGAGCCCCACGACGGGGATATCGAAGCGCATATCGTGGTCGTGTTTGGCGACCTTGACAACCATGGCGCCGCGGCGTGCGATACGGCCGCCGCGCAGGATCGTGGAGTCGGTTCCCTCGAAACCCTCGACGGCGAGGACAACGCCGTCCTTGACGACGACGGTCTGGCCGATATCCAGATCGCAGATGGACATTGCGATCCGGGAACCGAAAGCCAGGTCGGCTTCCTGCCCCGGGGTGAGGGGCGTTGCCGTGAGCAAGCCGGGCGTCGGAATCGCGCTCCGGAGGAAGAGGGAAGAGGGCAGGATTTTCGTGCCGTTGTCTTCGATTTCGGCGATAAGGCTCGTGAAAACCGAGTGCGCATTCACAACGGATTTTGCGCGAAGAATGCGCATGACCTCCGGATCGAAAGCGGCGCGGAAAAAGGAAAGCGGAGAGATTTGACCGGCGAGGATCCCGGAATGGAATCCGGCCTCGCGGATTGCATCCCGAAAGCGTTGCAGCGAAGAGAAGGAGATGATGCGACTCCAATCTGCCATTGCGAGCGTC
Organism: Kiritimatiellia bacterium; assembly: GCA_051884735.1. GTDB lineage: Bacteria > Verrucomicrobiota > Kiritimatiellia > RFP12 > UBA3636 > JAEDLN01. The sequence continues at coordinate 9,149 of JBJEVW010000225.1, forward strand.
TGGCGCGGGGTCGAGCCGCGGAAGCCGAGCACCCCGATACGCCGGACGCCGGCCTTTCGCGCACCCTCGATGACAAGCCGCGGCAGTTCGCCGTTGCCGGCGAAAACGAGAAGATCTTCCGGGAGCGCGTGATTGACCGTTGAAGGGGAAGAAGTGGTGCAGGCTGGTTGTCCGGGAGGAGGCGAATGGATCATTGGAGCGATTCCTTCAGAACGATATAGCGGAAGATGACGAAGAATTGGACAAGCGTTCCGCCGAGAACAAAGAGATGCCAAATCGCGTGCATGTAGCGAGTCCTCTTCATGTTGTAGAAGACGACCCCGATGGAGTAACAGAGTCCGCCAATGAGGGTCCAGAAGATAGCCCAAAAGGGCATGGCTTTGCACAGCGGATAAGCAGCGATGAGCGCGACCCATCCCATCAAGAGGTACGAGGCATTGGAAAGGGTGCGATATTTTCCGATGCAGCAGCACTGGAAGATGATGCCGACGATGGCCAGCCCCCATTCGATACCGAAGATGCTCCAGGCCCAGCCGGGAGAATAGAGACGGATGGCGCCGAGACTGAAGGGGGTGTAGGAGCCGGCAATCAGCAGATAGATTGCGGCGTGGTCGAAATACTGGAGGACGTGTTTGCCGCGTTTATTGGTAATCGCGTGGTAAAGCGTCGAAAACAGATACAGGAGCACCATTGTCGCGCCATAGATGGAAATGGAGACGATGTTCCAGGGGTTTCGATCGATGGCGGCAAAAACAATCCCCACCGTCAGACAGGCAATGGAGAGCAGCGTTCCGACACCATGGGTGACGGCATTTGCGATTTCTTCCTTTGTCGTTTGCGGCCGCTTTGCCGGCGGGGAGGAGGTTTGGAATGTCGAAGAAAGCATATCGAGCCGGGGAAGAGGATTACTTGATGAAGGTAATGACGTAGATGTACATGAAAGGGGCGGAGAAAAGGATGGAATCGAAGATATCCAGAATACCGCCCATTCCCGGGAAGCGGGAGGAAGAATCCTTCACGCCGACGGAGCGTTTGATGAGGGATTCCGCCAAATCGCCCAGCACGCCGGTCGTGGTCAGAAGGATGGGGAGTGCGATGGCGTGAATGATGGGGAAATGGGTTTGTCCCAGTGCGGTTCCGCCGAATTTGTAGACGAGCGTCCAGAAGATCAGAGAAATGCCGAGAGAGAAAACATAACCGCCAACGAGGCCTTCCACCGTCTTTTTGGGGGAAATTTCCGGAAGCAGTTTCTG
>JBJEVW010000226.1:0-10262 GCA_051884735.1 Kiritimatiellia bacterium
CGCCTTCCTTCTTGAGGGGAGGGATGGTCGCGACAACTTCGCAATCGCCTTGAGCCGGAGCCCAGAAGAATCCGGCCTTGTCGCTATTGTTCCAAACATCGGCACCTTTTGCTGTCAAGGTGACAGATGTATCCGTTTTATTTGTGATAGAAGTGGAAACGTTTGCCAAGGACACCATTTCCCACCAATCGGCGGCGAAAGCCGACGCGGCGGAGCAGGCGAGAGCAAAACAGAATCCCTTCGTCCAACGCTTTACCGTAAACATATCTCAGTTTTGTTGAGTTGGGGGATGTTAGTTTTTAGGGGGATTCGACAGAGCCTCGTTGCTCACGAGGTTGCGAACGCCATACGGATAGCAAAATGGTGGAGGAAATGCAAGAAGAATTTTTGCCGGACGGGAGCCCGTCGGCCAATGGGGCATGCAGAGTCTGCGCTCAGGTGGCGAGCCGCCACAGGCGGTGGGGATACTGGCTGTCGGGTCTCCCGACCGCTCCCAATCCTTGGGCGAAAAGCGCTAGAGGTTAGGGAGGGCGGTGAGGCGGTGGTCGATGCAAGCGGGTTCCGTGTCGGAAAGGTGTGTCACATAGAGAAGCGTGACGGGCGAAGCGGAGCAGAAGGCATCGACCATTTGGACGAAACGGGTCCGGTTTTCGGCGTCCAGATTTTGGCAAGGCTCATCAAGCACGAGCAACGGCGGTTTTTTGACGAGAGCCCGCGCGAGCAGGACGAGGCGTTGTTCGCCTCCGGAAAGAACACCAAACGGATTGTCGATTTGCGCGAGAAGATGAAACTGTTCCAGCAACTCCTTTGCACGGCGGATCCGGGCAGGGGAGCGGGTTTGCCGGTAGAATGGCGTATCGACGAAGCCGGAAAGGACGACGTCGAGGACGCTTTGGGTGCGGCTCATGCAGGAATGCAATTCCGGAGAGACCCATCCGATGTGTTTTTTGATGCTCCAGATGCTTTCGCCGGTGCCGCGGCGACGTCCGAAGAGGCGAATGTCGTTGGCATAGGCTTGCGGATGATCGCCGATGATAAAGGCGAGAAGCGTTGTTTTGCCGCAGCCGTTCGGGCCGGAAACGAGCCAATGCTCGCCGGTCCGGACTGTCCAATCGAGATTGTCGATTACGACATGATTGCCGTAGGCTACATGGAGGCTTCGCATTTCGATGATGGGTTTTCCGGAGGTTTGCGGGCCGATGGTGCGGAATGCGGTGGGAGGGGGCGTGGCGAGGGGCGTATCGGCGGAGGGCGCACCTGGTTTTTCGGCTCGCTTGTCGGTCGGCTTTCTGGAGGATGGAGAGGGAGCGGAGCGCGGGGCGTCCGGTGCATCTTTTGCGGGGCCTTGATAGCGTACGGAGCCGTCCGGATCGAGCAAGAGCAGATGCGTGATGCCATCTGGGATTTCCTCGCGGCGGACGGAAGCCAGCATGACTTGTGCTTCGTTGGAGGCGATGATTTCATCGACCACGCGAACGAGTTGCGCACGGCTTTCGGCATCAAGACCGACATACGGGGCATCGAAGAGCATGAGGCAAGGGCGGCGGAGGAGAGCCCGAGCCAAGAGCGTCCGGCGGGTTTCGCCGTTGGAAAGGGATGCAAACCGGCGGTTCATGAGATGGCCGATTTTCATCCGGTCGATGGTTTTCTCGCGCGAGAGCCGGAAGGTACGGCGTTCTTCTTCGGTGCGCGTACGCTTTTCGTAGGGCGCGATTTCGTCGATTTGGTCTTGCGAAAGGAAATCGTCGACGAGAGGAGAAGATTCCTCCTCGGCGCTATTCCAGCGCATTTGGACATAGGCCTCCATTTTGGCCAGGAGAGCGGCTTGGCTTTCGAGCGAGACGAGAGAAATCGCCTGTTCCGGATCGTCCCCGTTGGGACCCTCGAAAAAGTAGTCCAAATCGGCCTCAGGCTTGAAGAGGGAGCCGTAGATCATGTGAATCAAGACGGATTTACCGCAACCATTGGGACCGACGATGCCCCAGTGTTCGCCCTTACGCCATTTGAAATCGAGATTCGGGAAGAGCCGGCGCGAACCGAAAAGAAGGCCTTTTTCGGGGCAACGAAGGGAAAAGAGAAGGGGTGTCATGAAAACAGGAAAATCTGGACGAGGTTTGCCGCATTGAAGCCGGCATGCATGCCGAATGAGGCAGGTAGCCCCTTGTGGCGGAAGGCACAGCACAGACAGAGGGCAAGGACAAAAAGGGGAACAAAGCGCAAAAGATCCATGTGGGCGGCGGCGAAAATGAGCGAGCCGAGAACGGCGGCGCAACCATGTGCGCAAGGAATGCGTCCTGCCAAGCCGTTTTGGAATCCTGCGAATATGAGACTACGGAAGGAAAGTTCCTCGCCGAGCGGGATCAGCGTAAAAATCGACAGGATGAGGATCAGGCGCACCCATGGGTTTGCGGTTGGAGCGAGAATGGCGGAAACGGCGTTCTGCATTTCCGCCTCAAGATGGAAGAGACTGCACAGAAGGTCTTGCACCCAGGTGCCGAACAGCGCAAAGACGGGGCCGAGAAGCGCTCCGAGAAGAAAAAAGGCGAAAAACGTGCGGAGGGGCGATTTCGAATGGTTTGGCCATGCGAGGAGGTGCGGAAGAGCAGCCAGCGGGGTGTGGAAGACGGCTTTGGCGATGGAGAGCGCGAGAACGGTCGGGAGGAGTGCATTGGCCAGGACGCCGGAAAACGTCAGATTGGGCGTTGCGGCGGAAGCGTTTTGCTGTCGACAGGAAACGACCGAAAGAAACAAATAGAAACCGGAGCAGACAAAGGCGGCCCAGAGCCATTGCCGGCCAGACGGGGCATTTTGGGTTCCGGCGGATGGGTGGTAGCGCATCATGGATTGGAATTTCCGGATTGTTCCCCATTGACCTGAATCCGGATCGGCGAAGCCGGCGTAAAGAGCCGAAGTTCGGGGGAGCGCCGGAAGATGAGATGCAGGGCAAAGAGCGCCCGAAGCAGGAAAACGGGAGGCAGGAGCAACGCCAGCAGGATGGGAAACTCGACGATTTTCGGAATCAACGAGAAGATGAGCTGGAGATAGAGAGAGGAGAGAAAGCCAATCAGGAGGAGATAGCCGAAGTACCAGAAACCGAAATCCTTCAGCGAGAGAAGAAGCCCTTCGCGGAAACCGATGCCCATCAACATGATACGGGGCGTTGTGAAGTCGCGAATCCAGGAAAGCAGGAAGGCGCGAACGATTTCGAGCATGCAGAAAGTGGAGAGCCAAACCGTCAGGGAATGGATGGAAAGGGTGGTTTCGGCAGGCGTATGGGCCGCAAAGAAAAAAGCGATGCCGACGAATGCGAAACGGGCGAAATGAAAAGCGAGAATGACGAAAAAGAGTCCTTTTTGGATGATGGTTGCGGCGGGCTGGCTCAGCAGGAAAGAGTCCGGAAAATGGTCGGACGGCCGGTAGATGCGGGTAATCAGAAGCGTCCAACCGCGGGAATGGAACCAGCTTGAGAGATAGCAAGAGAGGAGGATTCCAAAGACGATTGCCAGAAGGAATCCGGCGCGGACGAGATTCATGCCGGCAAACCAATCGGCAACGGAAAACGACAATTCGTGGAAATCCGCCAAAAAGGATTGGACGATCGATTCCTGGTTGATTTGCAAGTTCTGCAGAAAGTCTTGCGGATCTTGCCGATAGGAACGGAGGTTTTCCGAGAGATGCGCAAAGAACGGGGAATCCAGGATTCCGGACAGTTCAAAGTGGGAGCGGTAGGCTTGCAGGTCACCCGAGCGAAGATCGGCAGGCGAAAAGACGGGGGAATCGCCCAGGACGGTCAAGAAAACGGCACCGGCAAAGATGAGGAAGCGACCGAAGGAAAAATTCTTGAAAAGCAGGAAAACCATTGCTTGCCAAGCGTGTGCGAACGAGGCCAGCAGGCTATAGTGGCGCATATCTGCCAGCGGCACGCCCCGTGGTGGCGCGAACGGGGACGGCAGGCGAAGAAACTGCGCCATGCGGCGTTTCATCAAAGCCTCGGGTGATTTTGCGTTCATCCGGGGCGGCGATTCCGGAGCCGGACCATTTGCCGCACCGGCGTCGCTTTGCGGGTCTTTCGAGTCAGGCGCGGCCGGTTTTGGCGGTTGAGGAAAAAGTTGTTCGATCGAAGAAGCCTTTTTCCATTCTTTGCCATAGCTGGCGGTCCAGACGAAATCTTCGGGGCCGAAATCGCCGTTTTGAGCCGACTCCCGCAATTGAGACCAGGAGAGGGGTGCAGAGCAGATGCCTTTGACGGAGTAGTACCAGAGAACGTTCATGGGCAGAGGAGAAAAAATCAGAGGGGCTGTCCGGGTTTCAACAAGCCATCAATGAGAGGTGCGCACTGTTTTCCGACAAGAGAATCCTGGAATAGGGTCTTTTGGATTGCCTGTTCGGGCAAGAGCCGGAATGGTGCGAGAATCAAGACGCAGAGGATGGCGAAGAGAAGGAGGCGGAGCAACAGTCCGAGGATGGTATCGAGCGGACCGACAAAAACGATTTTCAGGAAGCGTTTGAGGAGGACGATCAAGCAGCGGGCGATCAGGGCTGTCAAAACAACGGCAACGGCAATGCCCGAGAGTTGTTGCGGAAAGGCGTCGGTATTGACGCACTGCGCAATCAGCAGATATAGAAAACGGAACAGGAAAAGGGAGGCGACGATTCCGATTGCCGTTGCGATATCGTGGCTGGCGCCGCGCAAGAGTCCGACAGCGGCCATATAGACGAGAAAGATGAGGAAAACGACATCGATCCAGCCACCAAGGGTTTGCGGCAATGTTGCCAAAAGCGGAAAAATCATTTGCATCGAAGGGGGCGAGAAGGGAGAGAGGGAAATCGCAATTCTGCAAGATTTCCAGCACGATGCACACCGGCCAAATAAGGATATAGACGGGCCGTTATGGTCAAACGGTGTCGGGGAGCGGCCGTTGCGGTATCGAAAACGCGCGGGGCATTATTTACCCGAGCTTTGGAAGGCGGGATTGTCGGGGAAGCGGATTGCGCATTTCCGGCGGACGGCCTCGATGGAGGCGGGGGGGAGTTTTGCGGCTTCGAGAGAAGAGATGAAGATTTCCCAAAGTTCGCAATTGGAGTAGTCCATCTTGATGGCTTCGGCGAGGCGCTGGGCACGAATCCGGGGCGGGTTGTCGTAGGAGACCATGACAAAATTGTCGATTTGATCTTGGAGTTCCGTCGACCGGTTTTTATTCAGTTCGGCCAATTGTCGAATGGCGTTTTCGCGTTGTTCCGGGTTTTCGTTTGCAACGGGGTTTCCCAGAAAATCCCAAAAATGTTTTGCGGCTCTTGCCTGGTTGAAATATTCGGAAGCGGGGCGGGAATGAAGGATGGCGTCATTGTAGAGAGCCACCGGGTTGTTGGGATCGAGTTCGAGGGCTTCGTTGAGGTAGTTGCAAGCGGAGCCGATGATGCCGGCGCCCATTTCGCAAGCGGCGAGACCGGCAAGGAGATCCGGCTTGCGGAAGGAGCGTTGGATGGCAACGCGGTATGCGGCGGAGGCGCCTTCGAAATTGCCGCGTTTGCGGCGTGCTTCGCCGAGACCCTGATAGGCGGCGGTATTTTCGGGATCTTTTTCGAGTTCGACGGCTTTCTGGAATGCAGATTCGGCGGCGCGGTTATGGTTGCCGAGCAAGTTGGCCATCCCCAGATTGTAGAAGACGGTGGCATTGTCCGGGTATGCCTTGGAGGCCGTTTTCAGATAGGTGATAGCCTCTTCGTAGCGACCGTTTGCAAGTGCTTGCTGCCCCCTGGAAACAGCTTCTTCCGGGGTGATTTTGGTACAGCCTGCGAACAGGATAGCGAAAAGCGCGATGGCTCCCGTGAGGTTTGTTAAGGGAAAAGACATAGGCTCAAACAGGGAATCGAATATTTACGTCCGCCATGATAGGAAAAAACGTCAAACTTCGCAATAGCCGATGGCGGGCCGCCATGGGGGCGGTGGGGCGCAGAGACCGTGCCCGGCAAAACCCGATGGACCGGCGAAGGGGTGCAACGAGGGGTATTTTTCATGAAAAGATCGGGATGGGAGAAAAAGGGGTTGACAAGGGGAAGAGAGTTGGACAGAATAAATTCATATTCTGAATGGGAAAATCCAAATATGAACCTTCCAAATACCATTCCAGCCGTCGAGAAATCGATTGCGATGCTCCTGTATCTCAGTACGCATGAATTTGGCGCGACTCGCACGGAACTTGCGACGGCGTTAGGATTGACGCGCAGTACGTGCTATCGAATCATGCAGACGCTTTTGGGGGCGGATTTCATCCGAAAGAACGAGTCCAACCGATATGAGCTTTCGAATGGATTGCTGCCGATTGCCCGCAAGATAACCATGGCAACGGACCGGTTTTCGAAGATGCTTCCGATTTTGGAGGAACTGGCGAAAGATACGGGGCTTTGCTGCAAGCTGTCGATTCGGCAAGGGGATTCGCAGCTGCCGATTTTGCGGGCGGAATCGCCGCGGCTGATGTCGGTTTCCGGCAAATTGGGCGTCCGGTTTCCGATCATTGAAGGATCGGTTGGCGCCGCGTTGTTGTCGGATACGCCGGAAGCGATGGTGCGCCTGTTGGCGTTGCAGTGCAAAGTTGTCGTTCCGGAGAGCGGGAACACCGAGCTGGTGATGGAAGGGATTTCCCAAATCAAGAAGAACGGCTATTGTTTCAATCCAGGGAAGAACCGCTGGAACATTGATGCGATGTCCGTTCCCGTTTATGGAGCCGACAAGAAAGTGGCGGCTGCCTTGACGCTTTTGGGAAGCAATGAAGAGTTTGAAGAGGCGGGAGAAGCCCGGTTGGCGAAGCGACTTCTTCGCGCCGCCAAGGACTGCAGCAGTCTTCTTGCGGCGAGCGCCCGCATGAACCGCCTCTCCCAACGCTAGCTTGCCGAAACCATTTTTTCCGATTCAGACACAAGGAAAACCATTATGACGACATACAAACGTCCAAACGTAACCGAAGCAGACATTCAAGCCGTCCTCTCTGTGAAGTATCGCGAGAAGTGGAACGCCCGCGTTCAGCAGAAGATCGATGCCGACATTGAGAAAAACCGCAAAGCCGACGGGCTTTTCCGGCTTCCGGCGGATGCGGCGGGCCGGCAGGTCCGGGTGGAGCAGATTTCGAGCGACTTCATCTACGGGGCGCACATTTTCAACTATAATCAGCTAGGCGATCCGGAGGCGAACCGCAGGTATCGCGAGCTGTATGGCGAGTTGTTCAATTCGGCGACGATTGCGTTCTATTGGAAAACGCTGGAACCGGTGGAGGGCCATCCGCGGTTCGAGACGGCGTATTGCGACACGGAGGAATTCTGGAATCAGTGCAAAGATCCCAAGAGTCAGCCGCATTGGCGGCGTCCCTCGACGGACATGGTGGTGGACTTTTGCCGATCGAAAGGAATCCGCTTACACGGGCACACGTTGGTCTGGGGCAACAATACGTGGCAGTATCCGGATTGGCTCATCAACAAGATACCATTTGAATATCTGATGAAGATGGATTTCGAGCGCGGTGTATACGGGCGTCTGCCCGGCGGATGCGCCGGAGAACCTTTCAAAGACATGACGGCCGATGAGATGGCGGATGCAATGCCGGAGTTCACGAAAGAAATCCACAACATTTATTTCCGCCGGGTTTCGGAGATCCTGCTCCGCTACGGAACGAAGATTTCAAGCTGGGATGTGGTCAACGAGAGTGCGACCGACTTTGAGAATGGCGCGATGGTTCCCGGATCGCGGTTGTGCAAGAGTTGGTATGGGCCGATGCCGGGGGACTACACGTACCGTTTCTTCAAGATTGCGGAAAGTCTTTTGCCACCGTCGTCGAAGCTCAACATCAACGACTACAATTTACGCCCGGCTTACAACGAACAGGTCCAGGATCTGATTGATCGCGGGTGCAAAGTCGACATCATGGGCACGCAGATGCATCTCTTCGATCCGCAACAGTGCAAGAATATTGCGGACGGCGAGGATTCGGGGCTTGATCCGGAGCAGGTTTGGCCGTTGTACGAGCGTCTGGGAAAAGTCGGCCGGCCGATTCACTTGTCGGAAATCACCATCACGTCGCCGGGCGAGGGCATGCAAGGAGAGATTATTCAGGCAGCCATTCTGCGCAACATGTACCGGATTTGGTTCTCGCTGAAACCGATGATGGGAATCACCTGGTGGAATGTGGTGGATGATTGCGGCGCACCCGGCGAGCCCTCGATTTCGGGTATTTTCAAACGCAACATGGAACCGAAGCTCGCCTACTTCGCGATGAACGATCTTATCAACCACGAATGGCGCACGAATCTCACGGTGGAAGCGGATGGCGATGGCCGGATTGGCTTCCGAGGCTTCCGCGGCAAGTACCGGCTGAGCTGGACGACGGCCGATGGCGCCGAAAAGAGCGAAACCATTCATCTGGCCTAAGGCAGCCCTTCCCCCTTTTTCTTTTCAACACCAATCAGAAAGCACACTATGCCATCTCTTCAAGACATGCGCCAAAAGGCGAAAGAAGCCGGACTGATGAAACTCGATCGACTCATCGCCGCCCGGCAGCACATTCCGACGAAGGAGTTTCCGATTCCGGTCCGCGAGCTTTGCGAACGGTACGAGAAGCTGTATACGGGGTGCGTCAACGATGTTTTGCGCGAATACACTTTGCTCAATCAAGCACTTCCGGGCTCGATCAAGCCGCTCCGCGAAGATCTCACGGTTTGTGGCGAAGCGTTTACCGTAAAATCGGCCCCCAATGTGATGATTGAAGGCGAAATGACCTTCCGTGCGCAAATGCTCGACGACTTCAAACCCGAGGGCGTTGTCGTCTGGGATACGTCGGGGGACACGGAAGCCTCGCTTTGGGGCGGCGTCATGACGGCCACAGCGATTACGAAAGGCATTCGCGGTGCGGTAATTTCGGGAGGCATTCGCGATACGAAGCAGATTCTCGACCAGAACTTTCCGGTTTACTACAAATATCGCACCAGCAATGGTTCGCTGGGGCGTTGTATGATTACGCACTACCAGGTTCCGATTCTCATCGGCAAGGTCACGGTTCGTCCGGGCGACATTATTTTTGGCGACATCGACGGAGTGGTGTGCATTCCACGTGAAATTGCCTACGAAGTTCTTCTGCGTGCGGAAGGCATCGAGCGCAACGAAGTCGACATTTTCTCGTGGGTCCACCAGGGTGACACGATTTCGCAGATTATCGAAAAGGGCGGCTATTTCTAATCGAGGCATATTGTGAAAACATCTTTCACACAGGAGTTTTCGTTGCGGGGGCGCACGGCGTTCGTGACGGGCTCGAGTCGCGGAATCGGGCGTGCGATTGCGTTTGCACTCGCACGCGCGGGGGCGTCCGTCCTGTTTCACGGATCGCGCGAATCGGACGCGCTTCGGACTACGGTTGCGGAGGCGCGTGCGATGGTCGGCGATGGTTGCGGCGCGTTTGGCTCCGTTGCCTCTGTAGCGGCGGATTTAGGGGATGATGCGGCGCTCTGTGCGCTCCCTTCGGCGATTGAGGCGTTGGGCTTTCCATCGCCTGATATTCTGGTTCTCAATGCATCGCATCAGGCGTATGCGAAAATCGAGGACTACACGCCGGAGCTGTTCGACAGTCATTTCCACACGAATGCAGGCGCCGCTTTCAGGCTGATTCAGCTGTTTGCACCGGCGATGCAGAAGCGGCATTGGGGAAGGATTTTGGGCATCGGAAGTGTCAACCAGATGCGACCGGCCGCACGGCTGTCCATCTATGCATCGACGAAGGCGGCGCTTGACAACCTTCTTCTCGGTGCGGCGAAGGCGTATGCGGCGGACGGCATAACGGTCAATAACATTGTTCCCGGGGTCATCTATACGGATCGTAACCAGGCGGCGCTCGGCAATGAAGAATTCCGTGCCTCCGTCCTTTCGCAGATTCCTGCGGGCAGGCTTGGAAAACCGGAAGACCTGGCGGGGCTTGCGCTTGCGCTCTGCTCGGATGCGTGCTCGTATGTCACGGGAGCGTCCATTCCCGTATCGGGCGGATTTCACCTGTAGAGGATGAAATCGGACAGGCTGTCAGACCGGGCTTTCTTAAAACGGGAAGGGGATCTAACAAACTAAATGCCCATACCCTATGGGCATCTACTTTACCAATTCACCTTCATGAAGGGGTGTATGGTCAATGGTTGGCAATTCGGATATCGGCCTGTTTTGGCGCGTTATACTGGTCGGGATCTGGTTTGTTCCGATTGTCGTCTTTCTTCTTGAAAACAGGGTTGTCCGA
>JBJEVW010000227.1:0-10251 GCA_051884735.1 Kiritimatiellia bacterium
GCACCGCTCTCGCCCGCGTCCATTCCGCACGCGCATTACCCTGCGGCGCGATGGTTAGCGGTAGAGCCTCCCGCCCCGTGGCGATTCGCCACTTGGAAAAAGCTTCGGTATTTTGCGAGACGGAGAAAGTAGATTGAGCCGTTGTTGATAGGGGTGTGTCTCATTTCCGGAATCATCTCTCCCCGAAAAAACGAGATAAACCTGCCTCTTCGGACATTCCCCATTTTTCTACGAATGTACAGAAGCGGTCGGCGATGGCAGAAGACTCCGGTGCTTTGCGTATTCCATTGCGACTCACTGCTTTCCCTGCTTCGTCTTTAGCATTGGTTTTGATGTTGGACTACTGAAAAACGCTCATTTGCACAATGGCAAGTTTCTCTTGAAAGAAAGCTCCGCCTCAGCTTCGGACGTCTGGCTCTGCGGCGGCTTTCCGCCCTCCCAACACGCTGACGCTCCATTGCCCCGCACTCGCCCGCCGTTCCCTCGGAAACCCAACCTATCACAGTGGCTGAGCTTTCCAGCCCGCGTAACGGGTGAAAACCTATTGGAACGAAAATCGGCAACGCAAGATTGTCCCGCTCGCAGGGTTGATTTCGGCCGGAGAGAACTTCAATTTCAGCGAATTGCCTTCAAAATGCCCGTGCTCTTTGACTTCCGTACCAAGCCCAAAATAGAGATAGCCATCCAAATATTCCACCGAACGGGCAAAACCATCCGCTGTAAAACGGAGAGTTTCCTGAAACATTCGGCCGTCAAACGATTCGGAAAGATGGTTGACATATTTTCGGTTGCTTTCGTCAATGGTGGACCAAAGCAAGTAGACCTTGTTGCCGGCAACCATGGTATACCAAGGTGTTGCACCTGCCGGAAGCGGAATGCGCTCGGCCTTGAACGCAGATGGACCGTCGACTGCCGTGTAGGCGCCAACCGGATCGATTTGATGGTCGTTGTGGACAATGCCGCCAATGTAAACCACACGCCCGTTCAGAAGACTTGGACGCGCGACTCGCAATGTTTCGCTTTTCGTTTCTGGCGTCCCGGGAAAAACATCGCCGATTTTCGCCCCTTTTACGAATTCGAACGCCTTGCCCGGTACCTTCTTCGCAAGCGTGACATGCGCAGGGACCCTCATGTCGACCATTTTGCCATTCTTGGGATCCTTGAATTTGCTCTGGCGTTCGGGTGCGGCATCGGCGACAGCATAAACCGCCCGAGGAAACGGCAAAAACGCATAGTATCGGGGTCCGGGTTTGCGGAGAAATGTTTTTCCGGAATCAATCGATTCATAGGTCCCGTAGCCGCAAGCGAGCAGTTTGCCGTCAAATTCTGCCATGTCGTAGCAATGAACCCCGTCCGGAAGGGTTCTGATCTTCTCCCATTTCCCGGAGACACCTTTCCCGCGACGGTAAAAATTGCCGAGTTTCCAGTCTTCTTTTGGATCGTGTCCAGGAATGTATAGCGCCCCATCGGAAAACACCCGGAACACGTCAAGCTGCTCATCAGGCGCATTCCACTCTTGTGAAAATTGCTTTGTGGCAGGATCGAAGGCGAACACAGGAACGGGACCAGCATTGGATGCCGGACCGCCGTTGGAACTGTTGCCGGCTCCAATATACAGACGCCCATCAAACGCTTTCAGCGCCCAGACATTGCGCGCGTATGCGCCAGACGAACCGTATGCTTCGTTTTTATACCGTTGGGAAAGGGGAATGCCAAGATTTTCCATTTTTGCGGTTACATCCCCCATCGGCCGTGCATCAGCCAACCCCGAAGCAAAAAGCCCGATCGCCCACAAAAGAACATTGAAAAACATCCATTTCTTCATGACTACTACTCTCCCTTTTGGGTAGATGCTATGGATTGTACAACTTCCCGAGTCCCTTGTCCATCGACCGCCACACAAGATCAAACTCGCGCCACTGCCTATTATCGCGGCTAGCGAAATGGAAACAATGGTTATTTTCGTAAAGACGCACCCGATTTCTTGTGATACAATCGTCCATACGAGATATGACCGCCCATCGTCTCCTATCTTCGTACGGACCTGGGCTCTTCTCCAAAATAGATAGACAATTTCTTCGATCATGAACGACCAAATCTTCCAAGAGGCACTAGCCGCCATTCCCGCCATCTTTCGTGAAAAACACCCGATTCTGGCAATCCAACTCGGTTCCGGCTGGAATAAAGCCGTGGAAGACTTGACCATCCTGTGCGAAGTTCCATACGCGGAAATTCCCCATCTCGGCGGTGCAACCGTCATCGGGCATAACGGCAGTCTTCTTCTCTGTGAAAAAGGCTCCGGTCATCGCATTCTCTGCTGGAGCGGACGCCGCCATTGGTATGAAGGGTGCGAATGGGAAACCGTGGTCATGTCGGCCGTCCTTTCCCATCGCCTCGGATGCCCGTCTTTTCTCGTGACCAATGCCTCTGGCGCAATCCGGACCGATTTCAAACCGGGCGATCTGGTCATCTTGCGCGATCATATCCGGCTTTCCCCGCTTTCTCCGCTCCGCGGCGAACACAATCCCCTCTTCGGACCCCGATTTCCCGACCAGACCGAGGTCTACTCCGCCAAGCTCCGGGCGCGCTTGAAAGAGGCGGGACTTCGTCAAGGACTCCACCTTGCGGAAGGCGTTTTCGCCCTTGCCTCCGGTCCCGCCTATGAAACCCCCGCCGAAATCCGCGCATACGGAATCCTCGGTGCCGATCTCGTCGGAATGTCCACCGTTCCGGAGGTCATGGTCGCATCTTCGCAAGGCATGTCGGTTGCCGGAATCTCCTTCGTTGCCAATATGGCCGCCGGTATTTCCGGCAAACACTTGGATGGCGAAGAAGTCGTCGAATGCGCTCGCCTTCATTCCGGTATGCTCTCCCGCATCATCTTGGATTATATCGACCTAACCATTGATTCGCTTTAATCCATCGTTGCCCCTCCGCCTTTCCCGGTTTCGGAAATGCCTTTTTTCACTCCCAACCTAATCCTCGAATATGCTGTTTGGAATTTGCACTGACGCAAAAAACGCGCAACTCGTTGCGAATGCGGGATTTGATTTTCTCGACCTCTCCGTCGGCTACGCAACCTGTCCTCCGGAACCCGAAGAAACTTTTGAGGCACGAATGGCCGAAATCCATTCCATGCCGATTCCCGTTTGGAATCTAACCTGCCTCCTCCCCGGCGATTGCGCACTCTGCGGTCCCAATGCAAAAACGGAATCCGCCATACGACATACGGCTACAGCCCTGCAACGTGCCCGACGGTTGAATATCAAAACCGTCTGCTTCGGAAGCGGCGGGGCGCGCAAGGCTCCGCCGGAATGGCCGATCGATCGCGCGTTCGGCCAAATTGTCGATTTCGTCTCGGCCATCGCCCCCATCGCAGAAGAAACCGGCGTGACCTTCGTCATCGAAAATCTCAACAAGAGCGAAACGAATCTGCTCAATACCGTGGAAGATTGCGCCCGCATCGTCCGAAAAGTCGGCTCTAATGCCGTCCGCTTGAATGTCGACGCCTTCCACTGGGCGCGTGAACAGGAGTCCCCCGATGTCATTCTCCGCAATTCGGACTTGATCGGTCACTGCCATATTGCAACTACGGCAAACCGAAAAGCCCCTGGCGACGAACCGTGCGATTTTCTTCCCTTCGTAAAGGCGCTCCATTCAGCCGGATATGACAAGATGCTCTCCGTGGAAGCCGTCATCGACGACCAGACGGAAACCGGATTCTCGCGGATTCTCGACACGCTTCGTGCGGTGTTCTCCTGACGCTTCCCTATAAAGACGCCCCCCATCCTCTTCCCCCGCCAAAACACCTTCTTGACGCCCGTCCGGAAGGTGTTTCTCTTGTAAAATAACTGCATACAACAATACACACTTAGCCATCGTTTGCCCCTGCTTTCCATATCTTTTTTTTCCGCCTCGTTTTCCGCCGTTTCCATACCGTTCCGTTCCTTTTTCGGCAAAAGGAAAAATCGTGAAATGAAAGCATTGCAAAGACAGAGAGAATCCAACCGGACAAACGCGGCCCCGACAAAGCGGCTTTCCGTTCTTCCCGTCATACATCGAAGCCTACCCTGCGTCTTTTGAAACGCACCTTTGTATCTTCCGCTTTTTTTGCTTCTTTTCCTTGCCCGCAAACACAGATTTTGATAGACTGGAGCAAAAGAAGCACTTCGTGCAAACACCAGACCTATTCCGATTTTCAAATGACAGACTCGGCAACAGATTTATACGCCCCGAAGAGATCGAAGTTCATTACGGTTCGATCGCTCATTTTCGGATTTTTGGGCATCTTTTTCATTGCTGGAACCGCCAAGTTCCACGATAATGTCTTGATGGGCACCTATCTGATTGGCAACCAGCTTCCGCCCGCCCCGTTTTTCTATCTGTGTCTCATTGGGCTTGGATGGAATGGTATATGGAATTTGCTCGATCGCTTGTTCAAGGCGGAACACCGGCTTTCGGATGCACTCGCGCTCTCGGCCAAGGAAATCGCAATTGCATTCATCATGACGCTCGTTGCCTGCTGGGCTCCGACATCCGGCCTGTGCCGCTATTTCCACACCCAAATCATGATGCCTTGGTACTTCCTCAGCAACCACCAGAGCTGGGAAGTCCATGGCTTGTTGACCGAATACTTGCGCCCCGAACTCTTTCCGTCTCCTTGGCCGGGCAACCCCGATGTTCTTTCGGATCCCGCTTACGAACGGGTCTATCGCGGATTCTTTACGGGGCTGGCAAAAGGAACCGAGACACTCTCCATCCTCCAACTTCCGCTTCGTGCTTGGATCGCTCCCATGCTGATTTGGGGTCCCTTCTTGACCCTGTTTGCCTTGACGTTGATTTCGATTCAATTTCTGGTTCACCGCCAGTGGGCATCCCACGAACAGATTGCCTACCCGATTGCACAGGTGACGGGTCAACTTATTCAGATGGATGGCGAACGCAAAAACGTCCCCGGGATTTTCCGCAATCGCCTTTTCTGGTGGGGCGTCCTTCCGATTTTCATCTTGTTGATGGTCGAATATCTCGCCAAATGGTTCCCGGAAAACGTCCCGGCGCTCTCCACCTTCCTGCCCAATATCAAAGGTTGGTGGGTTCCGTTGCACACGCACATGCCCATCATCAAGAAGGTCTATAACTACGGAGCGCTTCAGGGGCAGACCATCTTCTTTACATTTGTCGGCATCGCCTACTTTGTCAGTTCCGAGGTCTCGCTCTCGGTCGGTCTCTCGTATTTCTTGCTCGCCATCTTCTCCATCGGTTATTGGCAGACAACGGGCACCATCATCGACGGCTCGGTCATGGAAAGTCTTCGCGGCGGCGCCTTTACCGGCTTTTTCTTTATTCTAGTCTTCACCGGCCGTTCGTATTTCAAAGCCGTCTTTGCCACGGCATTCGGAATCCGGCTCAAGAAGCGCAAAAAGCTAGATGGCGATTCGTCGCAGGAAGAAAACGACCTCGCGGCTCCCGATGAAGTCTCCGTGCTTGCCGCCCGTGTCATGATTGTCACGTTCATCGGCTTCGTGATTCTCCTTTCTTGGATGTGTCAATCCTGGCTCATTGCTCTCGTTTTCTCGTTGCTGCTCTTCATGCTCTATACGGTCTTTTCCCGTATGGTCAGCGAGACCGGAATCCCCTTCCTCCAATCCGGTTGGTCTCCCGGATCGTTGCTGGTGTACTTGCTGGGTCCCGCCGCCATCGGCCCCCATGCCTTGACCTATATGCTCTGGGCCGGCAACAACATTCTGACGCCCGACCCACGCGAGGCGCTTATCGGTTATGTCTCCACCGGCGTCAAGATTGCCGATGACAACCACCTGAATCTTAAGAAGATTTTTCTCTGGGTCTGCGTTGCCGCATTGGTCGCCATGGTCATCGGTTGGTTCGCAGCCTCTTGGGTGATCTACAACTACAACCCGACGGGCGATGCCTGGGCACATGCCTATCCGCCTGTTACTCCGTTCGATTATTCCGCGCGCCTGTTTGCGGACATGAAAGCGGCCGGAACCTTTGACGCCTCCGAAGCCGCCTCTCCGATTGCCCGCTTGAGCATGATTTCCGGCTCCGCCTTGAAAACGCACTACTTCTTCTATGGCATCATTGCTATTGTCTTGATCTCCACCATCCGTTTTCGCTTTGCGAAGTTTCCTCTCCATCCGATTCTGCTTCTGATGGCGGGAACCTACCCCGCAGCCGCCGCATGGGCTTCCTTCTTGATTGGTTGGTTCATCAAGCAATTGATTGTGCGCTTCGGCGGAGGCGGTGTCTATCAACGCTTTAAGCCGCTCTTCATCGGAATCATCGCCGGTGAAATCTTGACCATCGGATTGACGATTGTCGTCGATTTTGCCTACTACATCATCGTCGGTTCTCCCTCGCCTGTCCGCGTCAACTTCATGCCAGGCTAATCCCCCCCCCCTTTTTCAACTCCCCTCTTTGTTCCATGAGCACTACTTCCGTCTACCGCGAGATTGACGTCAAGACGCAACATGCCATGTCCCTCCGGGAAACATGGATTCTGTGCATCCGAAGCGTGAAGCACCGGCTCTTCCGCTCTATGTTGACCCTCGCCGTCGTCGTCCTTGCCGTCGCATTCTTCATGTTCCTCCTCTCGGAGAGCCTTTTCCAGCGCTCCATTGCAAATGGCGTGTTGGAGGAAGAGGCTTTCAACCGGCTCTCGCAGACCACGTTGACGCGAATGCTGTCCAATGCGCCGGAATTGACTACGGTTCATCGCCTCTCTAATACGACCCTGCTCCTCCAATCGAAAAACGCCGACAAGGTCGCCCAAGGCAAAACTCAATTGGAAGAATATGCTCGCGTAACCGGACTCGATGCGGACTCAATCGAACAACTCGCCCAAACGGCGAGCCAGGAAATCATTTACACCACTTGGCTAGCCGATCTCCCGACCGGTCACCGCCTCAACCTCATCGGCAAACGGTCCGGCCGCCAGGCTATCGAATACATTCTCGCCAATTTGCAAGATTTCCATGACCAACTGAAGATCAAAATCGAAATCCGCGTCCCCGGAAAAATCGATTCTCTTGATGCCTTCCTTGCGGCGTACCCGACCTATAAATCGCAACTGAACGACTTCAACAAACGTTGGAATGATGGGGTTTCGAAGGCCATTGAATGCACGCTCGCACGAAAGGGCGACCAAAAGGATGTCCCCGACAACCGCTGGCTTGCCGCAGCAGACCCACAGACGATCGAAGCATGGCGCAATGACCTCGCCGAACTCGGTTTTCACCTTACGCCGGAGCTCGTGGCAACCCTCCATTCGCAATTGAAGGACGCAAACATGTTCACAGATCTCGTGGAAGCCCTCAACCGGAATACCTTCCGTGTCGAATGGGCGCGCGAGTTCAACGAAACGAAACGTTCTTCCGCCGAAGAAAAAATGCCGTTTCTGACCGATAAGCGGGCTGTCAAGCTTCTGAAAGACCAATTCAGTCCCGATGTGCTTGCGAACATGAAAACGCGTTATGAACGCTTGACGCGCCTCTCCCTTCTTAACAATCGCCTTGCCATCGTCACAAAGGCCTCGCCCTCTTTTCTCGGCCTCACCGGTCGTCAGCTCTTCCTGCTCTTCATTTCCTTCCTCGTCTGCATGGTCGGTATCACCAATGCCATGCTCATGTCGATTACCGAACGATATCGCGAAATTGCAACGATGAAATGCTTGGGTGCGACCGATTCCTACATCCTTTCCCAATTCATGATGGAAGCTGCATTGCAAGGCACCGCCGGCGGAGTCATCGGCGTTGTGGTCGGTTTCATCATCTCAACCGTCCGCTGTACGATTCTCTATGGCTCCTATCTTTGGACCTATTTCCCGGCGGTCGATCTCCTGTATTCCGCAATCTTCTCCTTGGTTGCCGGTGTGCTTCTTTCCGCCTTGGCCTCTATCCAACCGTCCTGGTCAGCCTCTCGCATGGCACCCATGGAAGCTATGAGGGTCGAATAATTTATGATTACGTTTAACGAAGAAGAATACGCGGTCGGAAAGGAAGTTCTGGTCTCCGTTCATGACATCAAGCGCGTCTTTTGGCGTGGAACGGAGCCCGTTCACGCCCTCGATGGCATTTCGCTGAATATCTACCGCGGCGAATATATCTGCGTCATGGGGCCTTCCGGCTCCGGCAAATCGACCTTTTTCAATATGGTTGGCGGCTTGGATACCCCGACAGCCGGACGCGTCTTTATCGATGGCGTCGACATGGCACAACTCAACGCCGAGGAACTCGCCTTCCTCCGTTGCCGCAAAATCGGCTACGTTTTCCAGCAATTCAACCTCAACACCGTCATGACAGCTCTCGAAAATGTGACGCTGCCGATGGTCTTCGCCGGAGTCTCCGCAGATGAAGCCCGTGCCCGCGGAATGGCACTCCTGGATCGTGTCGGCCTCGGCTCCCGCTGGAACCACCGCCCAAAGGAAATGTCCGGCGGCCAAATGCAACGCGTCGCAATCGCGCGATCGCTGGCCAACAACCCCTCCATTCTCTTGTGCGATGAGCCAACCGGGAACCTCGACTTGAAGACCGGCAAGGAAATCCACTGGCTTCTGCATGATTTGAACAAAAACGACGGCGTGACCGTCATCTGCGCAACACACGACCCGAATATGCTCTCCGTGTCGTCGCGCATGGTCTGGATCTGCGATGGCAAAATCGACCGTATCGCGGAATCCAAACACGTCAAAATTGAAAAAGACTCTTTGGGCATCGAGGAAGAAGATGAATAACCAAATCGCCTCCCGTCATATCCCCGTCTCTCTGCTTGCGGCACTTCTCCTTGGAGTGTCCGTAAACGCTCTCTCCGCTCAGGATACGGCTCCATCCGCAAAAACGGCTCGTGAACAGGCCCTCGAATCGATCAAGCTTCTTCCGGACGATACCGTCTACGGCCGCGTTTGGAATGTGCTGGCGCCAATGGACAACCGCCGCGTCGGAACGGAAAACCTCGACAAGGCTTTCGCCGTCGTTAGTAACGAACTGGCTGCCGCCGGACTCCAGCCGCAGATTCAAACATTCGATTCTCTCAGCCAGGTGACGGAACGCCTCTCCTTGACTTACCAAGGCCAGAAGGTTGCAGGCGCGTTGATGATTGATAACGGTCCGGCCACATTCGTATTGGACGAACCGATTGTCGGCAATGCCATCTATGTCGGAAATGGACGCCTGCAGGATTTTGAAGGTAAGAACCTCAATGGCTGTATCGCAATTCTCGATGCAAACCTTCCGAGAGCCGCTATCGCCGATGTCATGACACACGGCGCAAAAGCCATTGTCTTGGTTGGCGATTCCTCGCTTTCGAATTGGAATCTCAGCGATGTCGGCTTTACGGCTGTCACGTTGATTCCAAGAGTATTCATCGATCGGAAAGATGCGGAACGGGCTGGACTTCTTCGTGCGGACGGCACCAAGGAAATGGTGTTGGATGCACGCGCCGTCATTCGCGATGTCCCCGGCAAAAACCTTTGGGTCGAATTGCCCCACAAAAAAGGCTGGACCGGAAATCTCGAGGCCGAAGAAATTCTGCTCCTCTCTGCGACAATCGACACCTACGGCTTTACTCCAGACTACTCGCCGGATCGCCGCCGTGCCGCCAATGTCGCCTTGCTGACCGATGTCGCCGCCACGCTCGCCCGTTCCGGTGATCTATTGAACCGTCGCGTGGTCGTGGTTTTCTTCGGATCGTGCTACGCTGGTCAAGAGGGCGCCCGCTTCTTTTATCATGCCATCGATATGGCAGATAAAAATGTCAATAATCTCGACCTCGAAAAGCGCGGCTTGGAATACGACAAGGAACTCGCCGAAGTCTGCGAACTCATCGCTTTCGCGAAACAAAACAATATCATTGATGCGCAGGGACACCTGGCTCGCGCGCTCCAGATTCGGTTGAAGCGCGAACTGGTTTCCTTCAGCAATGCCCTTCGGACGCCGATCGGGAACTTGCGCGAACGCAAAAAGGCTCTGGAAACCGCCCTCTCCGATGCGAAGAGCGATGCCGAAAAGACGACAATTGGCAAACAAATCGCCGAAGTCGATGCACAGCTGAAAAATGCCGAGGCGGAACGCGAGGCAACCAATCTCTTGCGCGAACAACTCGTCAAAAAACGCTACAACCCGGATGCAGGTGCCGAAAGCAATCCGCAAGCCGATGTCGCGGCCATGTACGATCGGATGACGAAGGTGGCACTGGATCGCCTGTACACGCGCCAGACGGAACTGGAGAACATGGTCG
>JBJEVW010000228.1:0-2484 GCA_051884735.1 Kiritimatiellia bacterium
AACCCAAAAGATTTGGGCGACAAACCTATCTCTGGAACCAGTCACGACTGTGCAATTAAGCAACAGAATCACGAATCCATGCGGAATCATACTCTGCGAACCGGCAACCTTCCAGATGGATATTAGTCCATCCGCCTTTTCAGACTCGCTGATCGTGTGGTCCGCAACTCCGGAAGGACGAGTACAATTCGATCGCGATATCTGTACGGGAAGACGGATTTCCGTTGTGGGAGTCGCAGAAGGGGATGTGACTATTACCGCCAATATCGCTGGCTATACTGGTCCGCCACCGCTCATTCATGCTCGCGTGATGCGACGGACAACAGTTCCCGTCTATGCATGGATTGTATGCGGAACAAATGGCGTTCCGGCAATTGGGGAATCTGACCTTCACGAAAAATTCTCGGAAATCAACCAGATTTGGAATCAAGCCGGGATCACTTGGCAGCTTGCCGAAGTAAACTTTGTGACAAATCAGTCTTGGCTTCGAATTTCATCCGGAATAAATGGAAATTACGAAAGTATTTGCGCCTATGGTTCCCCTCATAATGGAGTTGAACTGTACTGTGTCCAAGAAACAGCCAATTCCCTCGGAATGACGACAAAACGCGGCGTTGTTGTCTGCAGCACAGAGTCCCCTGTGGTTTACGCACACGAATTTGGACATTTGTGCAACCTTCGCGATATCTACAAATCTCATTCACCCGAAAGCCTCTTGACCGTCCAGGGACTTGTTGGGAAAGCCCGCTTGCCTCTAGACTGGTCTAGTGCTTTTGAGGAGGGATACTATCAAAATGACTTGTTTCAGTCTGATATAATCGGTCGGCTCCTTATGTGTGGCCGCTATACTCCAGGTCAAGGAGATATTTCGGCCGGTGACATTGAAGGACTTTGGAATAACCGGTATTTTGATCATACTGTCAATCGATGGGTTGACCATTATGAGATTGCCGAAGTGCCGTGCGGATTCCTGGAACACGGAGAAAAACAACCGATAGGAAAATAAAAAAAATGAAAAGCCTTCAGCTGGTGCTCTTTACCGTCCCCATTCTCGCGTTCGCATATCTGCCGAATGATTTCAACGAAGATTTATCCATTGTCGCCGATCAGTTGAAGTCTTTCCATGGAATCCGGGAAGCTGTCGTTGGCTCGTTGAAGGCTCGCGGAAGAACCGAAGAACAAATACTTGAAATTTTGGATTATGTCATGCGTCATCCGGACGAATTCCACCCGGGTTCCGCCGGAAAAGCATCCGGCTGCCTTGGATTATTGCAGTCGACAAACGCATTCCTAAAGGCGGAAGCACTTTTGGACTCGGACGTCGACTCGGTTCGATGGCAAGCAACATTGGCCTATCGGGATTTGGCGTTCTCGAAACAATATCCCGGATTCGACTCCATGCAACGTTTCAGGAGTCGTATCAACCAGCCATCGAAATACAGAAATGAACTCCTGCAATGGATATATGATGGATTCGCCAATGAACTCCGGTTCGCAGGTCCAACAAAAACGCGTCAACGGAAAATTCTCGTGTTTCTTCTTGGACAAACCTTTTCCGACACGCAAAATGCCCTCATGCTGGACGAAATCCTTTGCCGTGAAATCCCAAAATGGCGGGCAAGCACGCAACGCGCGGAAAATGCCGCAAAGATGATACGAAATCACCCGGACGACGCAGAACTTGTCGCCTTTTTCCAAATGGTGCGGACAAATGCCATCGAATCCGCCAAAATGAGCCCTTCCGCAAAACGAACGCCCGCAGATTCGCCGTCACCGGCAGATAGCCTCTCGCAAACAGCCGGCCCGTCGGCCGAAACCGATCCTTGGGCCGGACTCCTCGACGATCTCCCGGAAAAGAAGCCGTGGATCCCGCCGTCGAACGCTGAACCGCCGCTCTGATTCGAAATTGCACTAAACCCCATACGCCGACGCCGGCACTGCCTCTCTGGAGCCAAGAATCCCGTCCCGGATGCCCGGCGAAATCAGCCCTGCGTTGAATGGCAGTGAATGTAAAACGCCTCCTGACTGGGCTGCCATCCTTTTTCTTTCGGCGGAAATGTCGCATCAAAGGCTTCTACCGCCGCCTCGTCCGAACACGCCTCGCCAAAACTGCTTTCCCGGAAAAGCCAACGCCTGCCGTCCAAAGCCCCATCAACCAACTCTTTCACCAACAGAGCCGTCGGAAAAAGACCGCCATCCAGACAGACATTGTACTTCTTGCAGCTTTTGAATCCCCGGGAGACATAGTTGCTGGGATTTCCGAAAATGACGACCGTGTCATACCCCATCTGCAAAGCCGCACGGAAGGAATGCTCGATCAGCGCTTTTCCATATCCTTTCCGTTGAAAGGACGGCAAAACGCTGACCGGACCAAAAGACAATACCGTCTTCCGGTTCCCGTCATCGTCTACAAGAGTCGCTTTCGTATACTGGATATTGCCGATTGTCACTCCGCCCTTTTCCAGAACAAATGCCAACTCCGGA
>JBJEVW010000229.1:0-10209 GCA_051884735.1 Kiritimatiellia bacterium
ACCATAAGAAGACGATAAATGGGAAAATTCCAGGCAAAATGTTTTTTTGTTGTTCGGTTTTTGATAGAATAAGACACAGATAATGTTGCGCTTCTGCGACATCTGATTGGAAAGAGACGAAGTAAGGAGTTTCAAAATGAAGTATGTCATTATTGGAGGTGTTGCGGCTGGGGCGAGTGCGGCGGCCCGGTTGCGCCGAGTTGACGAACAGGCGCAAATTGTTTTACTGGAACGTGGGGATGTGATTTCGTATGCGAATTGCGGGTTGCCGTATTACATTGGCGGCGTCATCAAAGATCGGGGGCGTCTTTCGGTGATGCCGCCTGAGAAATTTGCCTCTTGGTTCAATGTTGACATACGGACGAATTGCGAGGCGACGGCCATCGACCGGAACAAGAAAGAGGTTGAATTTCGACGCGCCGGTACAGATGGGGCGGAGCGTCTACCATATGACAAACTGTTGATTGCAACAGGAGCCACGCCGGTTGGCGAGGTTTATACGGACGTCTCTCATCCGCATGTTGCGCATTTGTGGACACTTGCCGACATGGATCGGGTGATGGCGAAACTGGAGGGCGCGAAGAAGGCGGTCGTTGTCGGGGCGGGGTTTATCGGGTTGGAAGTTGCGGATAATTTGCGGCAACGTGGACTTGAGGTGACGGTTGTGCAGCGCGGGGAACATGTTTTGCCGACCATGGACGCCGAGATGGCCCAGCCACTGGCGACGGAATTGCGAAGCCTGGGGATTCGGGTGCAGTTCGGCCGCACGGTTTCGACCTTTGAGGAGACCGCGGATGGCGTGAAAGCGGTCTTGGACAATGGAGAACGCCTTGCGGCGAATTTTGCCATTGTTTGTACGGGCGTGCGCCCGCGTTCGGAGCTAGCCAAAGCGGCGGGGCTTTCGTTGGGGGAACGCGGACATATTCTTGTCGATGAACAGCTACGTACGAGCGATCCCGACATTTATGCGGCAGGTGACGTCATCGAGGTCGTGGATCCCGTGTCCGGCGGGCAGACCGCGATTGCGCTTGCGGGGCCGGCCAACAAGCAAGGACGCATTGCAGCGGACAACATGTCCGGCGGCGCCTCCGTCTATCGTGGAACTTTTGGGGCGAGTGTCGTGAAAGTCGGCGAATTGGTCGCTGCCGGCATTGGTTGGACCGAGGCCCGGCTTCAAGCGGCGGGGCGAGCCTATCGCAAGATCTACCTTCATCCCTCTTCGGGAGCGGGCTATTATCCGGGAGCGGTCCGTCTGAACATGAAATTGCTCTTTGGCGATGATGGAACGATTTTCGGCGCCCAGATTGTCGGTTCGAAAGGCGTTGACAAGCGCATTGATACCATTGCAACGGCGATGCGATCCGGTCTTAAGGCCGCGCAACTTGGCGAATTGGAACTTGCGTATGCGCCACCTTTCAGTTCAGCGAAGGATCCTGTGAATTATCTCGGTTTTGTTGCCGAGAACGTTCTTTCCGGCAAGAGCGACGTTGTCACCCCCGATACCATGCCGGAAGGTTGTACGGTTCTGGACGTGCGCGAACCGGCAGAAAACGAGATGGGGGCGATTCCCGGTGCACGCAACATCCGATTGGGGGAACTTCGCCGCCGACTTGGCGAACTCGACAAAACGAAGACGTATGTCACCTGTTGCGCCGTTGGATTGCGCGGCTATCTTGCCGAACGGATACTCAAGCAGAATGGTTTTCGCGTGTACAATCTTTCCGGCGGGTGGGCGACGTGGCGGCTCTTCCACCCGGAAGAGGAAAAATCCGGTGAGGAGAAAAACGAAAAGCAAGAAAAAAGCGGTTCTTCCGGTCCAGTTGATGGTGTTGCCGCCGCGGTCATGCGATCGCTCGATCTTCGCCAGCTTCCTTGTCCGGGTCCGGTCATGGCGCTGAAGGCGGCGTTCAAGGAGGCTTCTGGCGGAACTTCCATACGGGTGCAGGCCGATGCCGCATTTGAAAGCGATTTGAAACGCTGGTGTTTGTCCAATGCGTGCAGTCTATCCGGGTTATCGAAAAAGGGCGGGGAATTGGAAGCGGCTGTGACGAAAAACAATCCACCGGAGACGCAGCCGAGGGCGGAATCCTCTTTGCCGGCCATGCGGCATTCCGTTGCCATTGTTCTTTTCAGCAATGATTTGGACAAGGCGCTTGCGGCGATGATACTTGCAAATGGACTTGCGGCGTCTGGTGCCGATGTCGGCATATTCTTCACGTTCTGGGGGCTTTCGGTGCTACGGAAGAATCCGGCGCCCTGTGTAAAGAAAGGCTTTCTTGCGAGGTTGTTTGGATGGATGCTTCCAAGGGGGGCGGACGCTTTGGTTCTTTCCAAGCTCAATATGCTTGGCATGGGAACGAAAATGATAAAAGGCATCATGCGCAAGCAGCGCATCATGACGCTTCCCGAACTCATGAAATCCGCGAAGACTGCGGGGGTCCGGTTCATTGCCTGTGACATGGCCATGGGAGTCATGGGGATGACGCGCGAGGAATTGCTGGATGAAGTTGACGAGGTAGCAGGAGTTGCGGCCTTTACCGAATTGGCGAAACGGAGTACGAATACGCTTTTCATCTAGCGGGGCGGATCGAGAGACCCGGCTACCGGGCATCGCGCCCTTCTGCAATGAAGCCGGGAGGGAGCTCCAAGCATGATGCAAACGATGGGGGAGCGTGGGGGCTTGGCAGCGGAATTATTGATCTACCGTTTTGAGAGGCCGGTTTTCCGGTTGGGAGACGTGCCGAGTCAGAACCAGATTGATTTCGGCATTTTTAGAGCTGGTTTTGTTGAAAACACGATATTGCGTATCGGTGGAGTAGAGGGGAACGCCTCTCGAGGTTAGGTCGCAAACCAGACCATATTGGTGCGTATTGTCGACATCCTTTTCGTTGTATACAATGGAGAAGAATACCGGAAAACCTTGGAAGGAGCCCAATTCCTGAGCGGCGCATTCCTGCTGCGATTCCAGATCGATTAGGCGTACCTTCAAGCGGTAGCTTGGCAAGGGAGTCACGCGTTCGATGCATGTGATGGTGCCTTGGATGGTATTCAGATGCGGTGTTTCGGGCAGAGCGGATTGGTCGGCATCGCGGTTGCGTCCGGCGGCTTCCCAAGGCGTACCGCAAACCGGACAATGGGCGCACCCCGCCAGGAGAAGTGCGGAGAGAAATACGATCTGAAGGGCTGTTGCGGAAGTGGGAGAACGATGGGTCATGTGGAAGCGGGAGGAGCGGAACGATGTAGGTAGCGGATGGCACCCATTGCGGCCGTGCAAGCGGAACCGACGGCCGTCGCGACTTGTCGGACGGCGCCGGAGAGGACATCGCCAGCGGCAAAAAGACCGGGGATGGAGGTGGAACCGGAGTCGGGATTGACGATGATACCGCCATCGGGGCCGAGTGGCAGGAGAGAGCCGAGCGGGCGAACGGCGGGGGAATCGCCGAGCAGGACGAAGACACCATCGACGGCTCGTTCGAATGTTCCCGATGGATTGCGCAATCGCACGGCGCCGACGCCGCGCGAATCGTTGCGGGGAAGGATTTCAAGCGGAACCGTGTTATCGAGCCATTCGATGTCGGGTGTCTGCCGTGCGCGATTCAAAGCGGCAGTGAGGGAAGGTTTTTGGGAGGAAACGACAGAAACCAAGACATGGCGGCAGATGCGGGACAAGTAAAGCGCTCCGGCAACGCAGTCCGCTTCTGTTCCGGCGACAAGAACATCTTTATTCTTGAAAAACGCGCCATCGCATGTTGCACAAGTCGAGACCCCGTGTCCGAGAAATTTGTCTTCGCCGGGGATTCCGAGACGTGCGGGTTCGGTTCCGGTTGCGAGGAGAATGCAGCGAGTTTCAAGCGTTTCTCCGGAATCGATTGCGCATCGGAAGGATCCATCGGGCAGAAGCTGAAGCGATTCGAGCGATTCACCCATGCGGAAAACGGTTCCGAACCGAAGGGCTTGGGCGCGCATTGCGGCGGCCAAATCGAATCCGCGGATACCCTCTGAGAAGCCTGGATAATTCTCGATTTTTTCGATTTCCTGCAGACGACCACCGGGCAATCCCTCCAGAATGACTGGTTCCAGTCCGGCGCGAGCGGCGTACAGGGCGGCGGTCAATCCGGCGGGGCCTCCTCCGGCAATCAGAAAATCGATCATAGACATACCTTTCCGGGAAAGTGGGATAAGACAAGGGCCGGGAAGCATCTCAGTCGAGGGCGGCGTTGGAGCCGTCACCGTTTGTTGCGAGCGACATACGGGTGATGTTGAGTTCGTTTGCAAGGCGAGCAACTTGAGCGACGATGCCGTAGCGGGAGGATTCATCTCCACGAATGACGAGGCGCAGTTCGGGGTTTTCGGCGAGACGCGCCTGCAATCCGGTGCGAAGTTGCTCCAGTTGGACGGCATCGGTTCCCAGATAGATTCGCCCCTCCCGATCGATGGAAACCGATACGATTTGCTTTT
This sequence comes from Kiritimatiellia bacterium, assembly GCA_051884735.1. Classification (GTDB taxonomy): domain Bacteria; phylum Verrucomicrobiota; class Kiritimatiellia; order RFP12; family UBA3636; genus JAEDLN01. Next base: position 4,459 of record JBJEVW010000229.1, read on the forward strand.
GGGCATCGACTTGTTGCGAAGTTCCTTTCGGCAGACGGATTGGAATGCCTTGCTCAATGATGGGAAAGGTAATGATGAACGCAATGAGCAACAAAAAAGTCAAATCCGACATAGACGTAAGGTTTATGTTGGTTTGAAAGCTAGGCGGTCTGGGACGACGGCGGATCATGGCGCGGTACGGGGAGGGGAGGCGTCAAAAGGGGCAAAATCAGGAGAAGAGACGTCTATCGGGAGGCGGTGGCGATTCAGAAATATGGAGATTTTCGGTAGCCGGCGGGGTTCCGTAGGCCGATTGCGGCGGGTAGGCCGGTTGTGTCTGGATGACGATTGGCTGCACTGCGGCGGTCGGCTGTTGAGGAGTAGAAGACGAATGGAAGCGTTCGATATCGGCGAGGAGGTTGTCGGTGAAATTTTCGAGTTCTGTGGACTGGTTGCGAATCTTCTCGACGAGGAAATTGAAGGCGATAGAGGCTGGGATCGATACGAGCAGCCCGATGACGGTCGTTAGCAACGCACTTGAGATTCCGGGTGCGACGGTTTGGATCAAAGCATTGGAAGCATGGCTTGTGTACATGCTCCAGAAGGCGCGCATGATGCCATCGACGGTACCCAGAAGACCGATGGAGGGGGCGATATTGGCGCAACAGGAAAAGAAGGAAAGATACTTTTCCAGGCTCAAGATTTTGGTTTGCATTTCGGCTTCTGTCCGCGCGCGGATCATGGCCAATGCCGCAGGCGAAAGAGCGGGGCCGAAATGGACGCCCTTTTTCCACGTCATCATGTCTTCATCGGAGATGCCGGCGGCATTCAAGCAGTTACGGAGTGCCTCTGACGCCGTCAAATAGACCGAGACGAACGGATGGGATTCATCTCGGAATTTTTCGCCGAAATTTGCGCTGACGTAGAGCGAAACCGGGTGCGAGTACTCGCCGTATCGCTTGAGAAACGCGATGCTTTTCCATTTGCACTGCGCAAAATAGCAAAAGCGGGGAACGATGAGGGCAAGGAAGAAAATCGAACTCCCCAACAGAAAGATACAAACCAGTTGACCAAAGAAATTGGATGAAAAGAAGGCGTTCAGATAAACCATGGTAGCATGCATTCTGTAGAACCTAAGCCGGCGGATGAATTCGGGCTGAGGCGAGTGATCAGAAGTTGTCGCGGAAGAAGGCTTCGATGCGCGACTGGCAATCGAATGTAGAGGCGATCAAGGCCGTCCGGATCCACATGCCGTTGCGCATTTGCCGCCAGTACATCGCGCGGGGATCGGTATCGCAATCGGTTGCGATTTCATCGCGGCGTGGAAGCGGGTGCATCAAGATGGCGCTTGGCTTCATGAGGCGCATCAGGTCTGCGTTGATTTTGAACTTTGAAGTATCGATACGAGCGGATTCGCCCTTGGAGCGGTCCCATTCGTCCTGGATTCGGGTCATATAGACGGCATCGGCTTCGGGAAGGTATTTCTGCATATCATCCGTGACGACATAAGACGCGCCGTTGCGATCCAGCATATCCAGAATGTCCTGTCCGATTTGCAGCGGTTTTGCCGCCACGAAGACATGGCGGATATTTTCGTAGTTGAGGAGGAGATTGGACAGGGAGCGAACCGTACGGCCGCGTGCCAGATCGCCGACGTAGAGAATGGTCCGGTTAGAGAGGCCACCGCGGCGCTCGAAACTGCGGCGCAAGGTATAGATATCCAGAAGGGCCTGTGTCGGGTGCTGGTCTTTTCCGGAGCCGGCATTGATGATGGGAATGGGGCGCTCGGAGTTTGCGAGAGCCCAGGACATCCGTTCTGCGAGGCCTTTCTCCTGCGTCCGCATGATAATCAAGTCGAAATAGGAACTGAAGGTGCGAATCGAGTCTTCGCGTGTTTCGCCTTTGAATTCGCTCGAGATGGCGGCATCGCGCACTTCGCCCGTACGCAGGCCGAGAATCTGGCAGGCGGAATGAAAGGAGAGAAAGGTGCGGGACGAAGGTTGTGTGAAGTAAATCATCGCCCGTTTGTGGAAGAGCAGGCTCTGTAGAAATTCCATGCCGGATCGGGTTTTGGCGATTTGTCGGATTTTGGTCGCCAAATCGCAAAGTGCGTCGATCCGTTCCCGGTTGAATTGCTGGGCGAAGAGCGTGCAAAACGGCATCCCGTCCGGTTTCGCGAGAAGTTCCGATTTGGTTTCCATTGGGAGAGCTGCAAACTGTTCCCACGTATATTCGGTTGCGCGAAGTTTCATGCAAGTCCTTTCAAAAAGAAGAAGAGAAACGGGGATAGCGGGTACGAGCGGGGATCCCGCGAGCGATAACATTAGCCTTTGGAGGGATCGCCGATGGCCGAAACGAAGAGCGCCTTGATGGTATGCATGCGGTTTTCCGCCTCATCGAAGACGTGCGAGAAGGGGGCTTCGAAGACATCATCGGTTACTTCAAGGGCGCCTGTCTCCCGGGAAAATTCGGTTTCGCAATCGTGGAAGGCGGGAAGGCAGTGGAGGAAGATGAAGTCGCCACCGAGATTTCCGGTCTTTTCGCAGAGTTCCATATTGATTTGGTATGGGCGGAGCATACGCATCCGCTCGGCCTGTTTGGCTTCTTCGCCCATGGAGACCCAAACGTCCGTATAGAGGCAGTTTGCCCCGCGAACAGCGGTTTCCGGATCGGTTTCGACCATTATGGAAGAGCCGTTCTTCTGGGCGATTTCGATGGCGTGCCGGACGTGGGTCGGATTGGGCAGAAGCTCGGTTGGGGTGCAGTTCACGAAATCGACTCCGGCTTTGGCGCATCCAAACATAAGCGAGGTCGCGACATTGTTCCGGCCATCGCCGACATAGACGACTTTGCGTCCATGCAGATCCTTTCCAAAGCTCTGACGGAGCGTCATGAGGTCGGCGAGGATTTGGGTCGGGTGGTGATCGTCGGTTAGGCCATTCCAAACGGGAACGCCGGAATATTGGGCGAGCTGTTCCACGGTATCTTGGCGAAAGCCGCGGAAAAGGATGCCATCGAAGAAGCGCCCGAGTACGCGAGCGGAATCCTTGACGCTTTCCTTGTGGCCGAAGTGGATATCGTGCTGGTTCAGGTATTCGGCGCTTCCGCCCTCGTCTTGAGCGGCGACGAGGCATGCATTGCGAGTCCGGGTAGAGCCTTTTTCGAAAATGAGGGCGATGTTGCGCCGGTGCAAGAGATCGCCGCGGACGCCGGCGTCTTTGCGAGCCTTGAGCGCCTCGGCCAGTTCCAGGAGTTGAATCATCTCCTCGTCGGAGAAATCATGCAATGTGCGCAAGTGGCGTTTTGCAAGAGCGGGATTCCAGGTAATCATATTCAGTCTCTCGATTGCTACGTGTTTTTGTGACTGTATTGTATGGAGATGCTACCAAAAGCACCTGTTGCGGGCAACGGATATTCCACTTCCACCCTTATCCCGGAAAATCCGGGTAGTTTGCAAAGCAAAAGCCCCTGATTGGTGTGTTTGCTTTTGCGAAACACGAGGCAACTTTTTCAAGAAATCGAGTGAGGCAGATTCTCCGCATAAGGCTTTCACACCCTTGCTATGGGAATGGCAGTGTCCTTGAATTGCGTTTTTGGGGGCGTTTTGGGACACTACGCCGATTGTCGGGGATGGGAACAGGGCATGTGTGCGGAATGCATCGCCGCGCATGGCGCGAGAGCGGCGGCGCGAATCGGAAGGCCTGATGATCGACTATCGTGTCCTATCGCAACGGGTTACGAGGAGCGGCAGGGAAGAAGCGCGGCAAAGGAGCGCACAACGGGATCCACGAAGAGGATGGAAAACTTTGGGGTTGACAGCTTGTTAAATAAGTGTTAGACTTATCTACGTTAAACAAGAAAATACCGATTTTCCATGGAAAAAACGAGTGAAGTAACCTTGGAGGCTTTTCCGGCCTTTTGTCGCGAGCGGGGGATGAAATGCACTGCTCAGCGACACGCTGTTTTTGCCGCAATCCGGGAATCGGTATCGCATCCATCGGTCGATCAGGTATGGGAAACGGTCAAGAAGGGTATACCGACGATTACGCGCGATTCGGTATACCGGATTCTCAACGAGTTTTCTGAACTGGGCCTCATTTCGCGACTGGACGCATTGAGTGCGGCGCGGTATGATACATGGGTGGGAGCCCATGCGCATTTCATTTGTGAAGTGTGCGGGACGGTGACCGATTATCCGATGCCGGAAGGAATTTCAATTCCGGAAGGCATGCCGGTCGACCGGCGGCATATAGAACTGCGGATTACGGGCGTCTGTCCTCGTTGCGCGAAGAAAACCGAGTCCGGAAAGTAATCAATTTTTGTTCAACCCAATACGAAAGGAATCAACCATTATGGAATTCAAAGGATCAAAAACGGAAGCGAACTTGATGGCAGCTTTTGCCGGCGAGTCTCAGGCGCGCAACAAGTATGACTATTTCGCCTCCAAGGCGAAGAAAGACGGCTACGAGCAGATTGCGGCCATCTTCCAAGAGACTGCACTCAACGAGAAAGAGCATGCCAAGATGTGGTTCAAGCTTTTTGAGGGCATCAAGTCGACTCCGGAGAATCTTCTCACGGCGGCCGCCGGAGAACACGAGGAGTGGACCGAGATGTACAAGCGCATGGCCGAGGAAGCCGAAGCCGAAGGCTTCAAAGACATTGCCTTCAAGTTCCGCAAAGTCGCTGAAGTCGAGGCGCAGCACGAGGCGCGCTATCGCAAGCTTGCCGAGAACATTGCCACGGGCGAAGTCTGGGTGCGTGTCGGCAAGAACAAGTGGCAGTGCCGCAATTGCGGTGCGATTATCGAGAGCGAAGCCGCTCCCGAGAAGTGCCCCGTTTGCGACCATCCCAAAGGATACTTCCAGCTTGAACAGAACAACTTCTAGTTCCCGCGGAAACAAAACCAGACAGAAAGAGTCTACAAATGCGTTCCATAACTCATATCGACATCCAATACGCCCATCGTTTCTATGGTTTTCAGGGCGAGGCGCGGTATCTTCACGGCCACACCGGCGGTTTCACGATTGAGGTCGAGGACAGTATGAACACCGGCGTCAACATGGTGTTTCCCTGCAATGAAATCCAGAAGACGGCTTGGGAAGTTCTCAAAAACTTCGACCATGCGCTTGTCCTGCGCGAGGACGATCCGCTTCTGCCGGCGATTCTCGGCGTCTACGAGAAAGAAGGCATTAAGGACGGGACAAAGACGAACACCATGAAAGGCGTTGCCTTCAAGACCAATCTTTGCACGGCGTATCCAGATGCACGGCTTGTTGTGACGAAGGAGACGATGACCGTGGAAGGTATGATCAAGATGGCTTACGAGCTTCTCAAAGACAAACTCAACATCGTTAAGATCACCTTCACGAGCGGTGTGAATGCGGCCTCGTGCGAGTTCAAGCCCGGCGAGACGAAGGATCGCTGTCCCTTGTGCGGCATTGCGCTTGTGGATGGCGTCTGCCCGAAATGCGGATACAAGAAGCCTGCCAAGAAAGTCGCCAAGAAAACGAAGAAATAAAGCGGAAACGGATCGGGGCTTTCACGACGCCGGTCCGAATCTCTTCGGGCGATTGAACCGCCCTGTTTTGCATCCGGCGAATCTTCTGTTTGCCGGGTGCAAATTGTCTAACGTTTACCCATTTTTTTGTGTACGCAAGTTCGTTTCACCCTCGAAAATAAAGGATGAAGTGTGTTTTGTGATGTGTTTTTCGGCGTTTTGCGCTGAAACAAGGATTATCCGTCGTAGGCGTCAAGCAGTTCCGCGAAGCCTGG
>JBJEVW010000230.1:0-10192 GCA_051884735.1 Kiritimatiellia bacterium
ACAGTTCGCAGCCGAGCGGACAGTCTTCCGCGAGACCCTGCACGCTGAAGCTCTTGTATTTGGACACGCAATCTTGGACTTTTAGCCAAATTGTTGGGACTCTCCCTATCTTTGCATTAATTTTGCAGCGAGGCGGAATGGCTTTTGCAGCCGACTTGCACACGCGCTAAGATACTAGCCTAGGGCTTCATCGATCCTCTGGTCTAACCTTGAAACCTCTCCGGAAATCCTCTCATTGATACTCTTCTCGGCATCGGAAACTTTTTTATCAGTGTAATCCTTTAGTTCAAGAACATCATTGCGAATCTCGTCTATATCTTCATCTATTCGTACGACATAAGAAGACAATGCTTCGTAGAGTTCATTCTTAGCGGAGGCCACTTGCTCGTCGGTGTACTCTTTAGCCCATTGCAGGATTTTGTCGCGCAGCCATCTTGAAAAATGATATAGAGACAAGTAGTGGAGATCGCGACGGCTTCCGGGGACTGCGTAGTCTCCTTCCGACGTAAAACACACGACCGGGAATGCCATACCTCCGAATACGCCATAATCTGAACCGATTTTTGACGAGAAATCCGCAAGTATTCCAGTATCGATTGTGATACCGGTACCTTCCAGCGTTGAGTACGCATCCCAGTAACCTGCCCACGATACAGATCCATTTGACACCGTCGTTGAAACGGACACGGAGGCGTCGTCGGTAGCGAGCCGGCCAGCCGACGTGAGCGCGTTACGTTGTAAAGTTCCGCCGTAAAAATATGTAGCCGGCTTCTCCGCCACGTGATAAAGATCGTCTATATCCGGATTTGTCGCCGGGCGCGGCATCATAATCGGTGCTGATACCTGAGGAGTATACTCGCGATCCGTTTTCCCTAGAACGGAAGAATAGAGAAGAATGCTGTCGTCTGCCGTGTCGATATCTCCGGATAACGAGTACACCTTAGCGTAAGACTTGCCGCCGACGCGGGCGACGTACCAATAGACATTCTCTACATATCGAACGCGCAACCAAATTTCGAGGCCACCATCAGCATCGGCAGGGACGTCGTCTGCAATGAGCACATACTTCCCTCCTATTGGACGATTTGCGAGATCAAGATTATAAGGGTTATAAATCCCCGAAGAGTCCATAGATGGAGAGTGCAGAATAGTGCTCAGTGTCCCAGGAGATTCGGCCGTTGAGTCTCCATTTGGCGTGACCGTAATCTCATACGGACGCACGCGCGCACGAGCTGAGAAATCAGGAGAAGATGGATCTCCGACGCGCCCGGAGGGCGTCTGACCACGGCCTAACTGCGGCGTGCATGCGTTGATTGTCGATGCGACAATCCCCGCCCATCTTGCAGTTATCGGGTCGCCAACCTGAGGTGATGGTACGATATCAGGCATTGTATCCTCCTATATAGATCCAAACTCCCACCGTTCCGAACCAGAACCGTATAAATTCGCATCGATTGTCTCGGAGCCGATCCATGTCTCTGTTCGTATTTGGCTCCCGTCCGCAGTCCGCTGCACGTCGTCTCCAGTTTTTAGCCACATGTTCGCCGCGCCGTCGTAGGGAGATCCAGGTGTGTCGATATATGCCAAATTTTCACCCAACCCACGGATTTTCCCGCCTCCGTACGTGGATACCTTCTTGATGGTTGGATAGAATCTCATCACGCTATCGATTCCAGCCGCGATTTTGGCTGCAATGCGCATCGACGGCTCCGACAGCTTCTTGATCGACATATCCGACGATCGGAACTGAAAAGAATTGTACAGAGACGAATCCGGCTCTCGTTGCCACGCTCGAATCTCCCACAGCTGCGCAGACGCACCGCCGGACGGCCCGCAATAACGCTCGATTGGGTACGTTATTTGTGAGGTCGTCATCGACCAGACGACGGAATCCTGATCAACAGGATCATAGGTCGTCTTTTGCGATTTTCGCTCTATTCGGACGACGGTCAGCGTAGCTACGTCACCGACGCCATACTCGATCGACTTAGAATTGCAGCGAGTTTGTCCAGCCGATGGCGTGTTGTCAGTCGTGTATTTTTGTTCCTCTGCTTCGATATAATCACGCGTCCCGACGTAGACGTCGGTATATGTCGTTGCGGACTCATCCTCGACTTTCGTCGATCTCGCCTGCTTAAAAATCTTATCAAGTGACATTGAAACCTCCTTTATAGGAACCCAGTAAGAGGCCTTGCGTTAAAAATAACATTCATTTTTCGCAGCTCTTCGAGCTGCTTTTCCGCGAGTGAAATCGACTGCCTCTCGAACATTGACGCAGCCCCACCCTGACCATTGTTGAACAGGCCGAGCCGCGTCAGCGCGTCGTTTCCAACGCCCTCTCGACGCATCGATTCGAGCAGATTTGAACTATCTTCCGCCGGGACTTTTCCAGATAGATTCCTCAGCGTCCGGAGCCGTTGATCGGCGGATCTGAACAGCTTCGTCAGCTCTCCGAACGCCTCGAAGTCCATGGCATTGTTCGCCTCAATCATTGATCTCCGAAGCGAATCTACGGCTTCCTGCTGATCTTCTGTCGATCTTGCCAGAAGGTCCGAACGAGCTGCTGCATCCTCCGACGTGTCTGCGATCCGCGCCAAAAGCGCGGAAAATTTCTCTGCTTCGGCGTTTACACGATCATATTCTGCGAGCATCTTATCGTTTGCCGCTTTTTGCTTTTGTCGTGCCTCTTCGGCCGCTTTCTCGGCCTGCTCTTGGCCAAACCATTCGGTCAGGCCGGCAGTCGCACCACCGACGAGCGCACCGACAGCTGCACCAGGTCCGCCGGCAGCAAGCCCCGCTGTCGCGCCCTGCGCAGCTCCTTGGAACGCTGCCGTTCCAATCCTGATGCCTCCGGTCTGTTTAATTCCAGACAATTCGGCCCACGCGACGGCCATACGGCCACCCATTCCGACGATTTGATTTGCCATGCCAAGAATTTGACCGGCCGAAACTCGCGCACCATCGCCGACCGCTTTAACGCCGTCAGCTAGCTGCGACGTCGCACGTGTTGCGGATTCCATCGACTTCTCGATTTGTCCCGCCATGCGATTAAGTCCGCTTTCAACGTTGCCACTTAACAGCTCCGCCTCGATTTTGATTGATTGTTTTTCAGCCATTGTTCAACCTATCTATATCAATCTGATCCGATATTGTGATCGCTTTTTCGCCTATTTCGCAATCGTGCGCCTGCCGACGTAGTGCGATCAGCGTAACCGCCGGGATGCCGTTTAGAATGTAGTCATACCGCCATCCATAGGTCGCCGCAGCCCAGTCAATCAGGGCGATGATCCAGCCGTTCCTTTTTTTTTATTCGTCTCTCCGTCCGGCGGAGGAATCAAATACAAAATTCTCTCGATTTGTCCGACCGCCGCATCGCGAATTTCTCCGAGAACAGTCGGCGGAAATTGATCAGCCCACTCTATCGCGGACACATCAAGACGACCGCCCGAAAGTTCTGCGAGGCAATGCGCCGCATCGTGTGATAGCACATATAGCGTCGGAAGCAGATCGATGATTTCGCCGGTTCCGTTGCCGTACAAGAGCGGCGATCTGATTTTGTCGAGTAGAGCGAACGTCGCCAGCGACAGCGGACGCACGACGGCGCGGCCACCGGCGACCGGTGTAGACGCCGGCATCAATGCGTCGAGAACGGGATCAGGATTAGAGGGTTCCGAAATCATTATGCCGGCGTGTTATCGTACTTGTGAGCGGCGATCGTCCACTGCGTTGCGGCGTTATATGTCTGCCCCTTTTGGACACTATCCACGAACCACTTCGATCCGTCAAACGTCCATTCATCACCTGCGGACGGAATCGTGGACGGAGCTGTGGACGAGGATGCGATTACGGTCAAGGAGATGTCGGTACGCGTGTCGTACTTGACTTCCGCGCCGATCGCTCCATTTTGGTCGGCAACTTGCTCGACGATAGGCGCTTCCGTCGTAGAGTAGGATTGGATAATGCATCCGGTAAGCGCAGCATCGACGCCGCGGACAGTGCCGTTAATTGTAGCGGGATTGGTAGCCATTTTATTCTATTAGGTAGAGATTGTAGTTTGGAAAAATACACGTGCAACGGCGATGCCAGACTCATCGTCTGATGCGTCGTCGATGGACGAGGGCGACAGATAGAAACCTGCGGATGCCTGCACGATATCGGCGGCGAGCAGCGCAAGGTCATAGCAATTGGTGGTCGGTGAATCTCCGGAGGATCGAACAGCACCGGACTCGTACACCTCGACTCGCGCATCCTCCACATCCCATGCGCACGCACCGTCCGATGTTGCTCCGGCGTACCTGAGGCGCGGGCGCGAAACGACTGCAACCATGCCGCAAGAGCGTTGCAACCCCTCAGCAATTCGCGTCGCTGTGGAGAGGCTGTCGGCAAGGATGACCGGACAGAGCTCGGTATCCCATTGATCGGACGATTTGATAGCATCGGCAATCATCGCCTGTATATCAGACACTTTTACGCTCATTTTCTGGTGCCTCCTGCGGCCCTGGCTGCAACAATGCGCGCGATTACAGCCTTATAGCCTCTCAGAGCCGCCTCTGATAGTTTGGATTGCTCCGGCAATAGTGTCGGATCTCGCGGAACGACGACGCGCTGCTTGAGAGCGTATAAAAACTCAGGCTTTCCGTCCGATCCGTCGCGGGCGAGCATATCCTTTATTCGGAAAATCGGGGTTTCCCGCGACAACTCGAAAACGCGGCGACCGTAAGCGGCGGCGGAAACGGGAATTGTAAGAGCGCGTGCGCGCCGCGGGACGATGGTCAGTGGATGCAATGCGCGTGTTATTCCTGCGGCCGTTATGGTACACCACGCAGCGCGCTCGTCGGATGCAGGGATAATCGATGCGGCTGCGGACTCCAGATGCCCGGTCGGCGTCGCGCCAAGCCGATGCGCGGAAAAGTGATGCGTCTGCGTATAGGCGCGCACGTGCGCACGAGTAACGGCCGACAACTCGGCCGCCGCGCCCTGATTAAGAGCGGATCGGCCGCGCGGTCCCAGGCGGGACGCGAGCGTTCGAAGCTTAGCCGTTGCGCCGCTCGTATCAACCTTGATTGTAACCATGATCACAGCTCCTCCAGCAAGTCCGCCGCAAAATCATCTCCGAGATCCCCGAGAGCGTCGGCGATCTCATCCTCTCCAGGCGAGAGCGTTGCATCGACCTCCTCCGACGCACCGCCAATCCCGAGCCGCTCTGCATCATCGGCGGAGACAGGCGTCCACGCAAGCCCGCTGTTAAAAGCAAACGGCGGATATGCGTTGCCAATCGCATCATCATATCCTCCGACTCCAGCTCCGAGCGCTGCCCATACCGGAGAATCCTTTCGGGCGATCATTTCGTCAACTTTTGCGACCCCCTCAAATCCGACCGAATTTGCCGCGTCGCGCCAGCGGCGAGCCCAGTCCTGGCGAGGAACGCGCCGCCCTTCGTAGCGCTCGAGTCTCCAGGCCGGATACAGCGAACGCTCGACGGGCGTGCCGCGTGCCTGCGTCGCACCGACAGCCATTGCTCGATTCGTCCGCAGAACGAGGTCAATTCGGCTTCGAGAGGCGAGGTTTTGGATGCCGGTGTCTCCGCGCTCATCAGGATTGTAGCCAATCTCGTCGAGTTTCGCCTGCAAACGTGCGCGACCGTCGGCCTGATTGATCTTTCCCGAGGTGATATCCTCGAGCACCGCTTGCACCTCTGCGAGATAGCGGACCTCCGTCGTGCGAGCCGAAAATATGGCGCGCTCGCGGATGCCGGCCGGAATGCGGTCGCGGATTTCCGCCGACGACATGTCGGTCGGGAGCAATTGCTTTCCGGCGATTTCCGCCGCTACGATATTTTCGGGATTTGGCATGGATATTTCTACGTATGTTTCACGCGGTCGCGCTCTTCGGAGCGTTTCGCGTCGTTGAAGCGATTGATCGATCATTCCATAAACCTCATTTCTGGCGGATCGACAACCCCGATCGATTCGTCTAGTTCTTCGATGGACGCAACATCATCCGGGCTCGTTACCTTTGTGAGATAGACATATTGATCGACGTGTTTTGCTTTTGCTTTATTGACGGCTTCTGCAATGTCACCACGCACGATGACATGATTCCCGTAGATATCATTTCTTTGAATTCGCGACAACATCCTTTGGACACGAATCGAAAGGCCTTTTCTCGCGGCATTATCTGCATCGATTCCGCTGACGAAATGGAAGTCGATAATGTTCTTTTTCTGTTTTTTACATTCCGGGAAACATGCTCGCAATCTCTTGCCAAGATCCGGAGCGCATTCGAACATGATGCCGGGCGCCATGTTTGTCAAAAATGATGTTCGGATTTTAGCGCCGTTTTCGTATACGATATAATTTCCAGTAACCACTACCGAACAGACGGGATCCTTAAGATAGTAAAAACAATACCTTGTATCGGTGAACAGGAAAAACGGGATTTTGCGCTCCGTGTAGAACCGGATAATTTTGGAAGTAATCGAAAATGGAGGATTGTCTACGACGACACATCCGGACGGATAATCGTGACGCTCGAAATCTCCGCCCGGGTAAAACGGGCGGACAAACTTGACGGACGGACCGATACCATAACGATCGCGCACCCATGCGGCGATGACATCATAGACGGCCGGTGGCGTGTAGCAGTCATCGGTCGTTTTCTTTACCTTGAATTTCTCCACGAAATCCTCGTATTGTTTGCCATTTTCCATAACCATACTTACGTATGTTTCACGCGGTCGCGCTCTTCGGAGCGTTTCGCGTCGTTGAAGCGGTCCAATGTGCCGACCAAATAGCCGGTGATGCGGCGGATGCGGTCGAATTTCGGCGCCGGTATGTGATACTCGATCACGATATCGCCTGTGTCGGCATCCAGACGGGCGATGGCGGACGTTGCGCCGCGATTCTCGGCGCGCTTCCGGATCTCCGCAAACTCCGCCGCGGTGGCAACGAACCCGGCGATGCTGATATTACACTGGCTCATCGTACGGCCTCCGTGATTACGGCGAGAAGCTGCGGGCGCAGGACAAGAAGCCCAATCACAAACACCGCGATGATGGTGATCTCCCGGCGGCATTTGACGATGAGCCCGCGCCACCCGGATCCGGCGTCATCCTCGCGGGAAAGCGAGGCCAGACATGTCTGGACAAGCAAGACCGCCATCGAGAATTGATTCTCGCTCATGACCTGAATCTTCTCGTCCGGCGTGAGGCCATTCGTCGCGATCCTGGCATCTTCCACCAGCTCGACAAGCGCGTCCTGGAGATCGGCGTCGATCGGCGCCGCCTTAATCCGCTCGACCGTTGCTGCGGCCCGCTGTCTGAATTTTTCCTGCGTCATTTTTTCGTCCATTCCACGCCGGTCACGTCCGGCGCATCCCATTCCGGAGGATTCGCGCACCCGGCGCACAAAATTCCAAGAAGAATCAAAAGAATCCTCATGCTACCCCTTGACCTTGCCATACCAGTTTTTTGCCCATGAAGTGATGTAAAATGCGGCTTTGGCGAGATACTTGTTGAGCCCATGCCACTTGCCCTTGCTTTTCGCGTACGACCGCCAGACGGCCAGAAGGACGCCGTTTCCCCATTGCTTTACGTCGGAAACGCTCATGCCGGTCTGCTCCGCGATTTCATCGGCAAATCCCCAGATCAGATCATGCCAGAGCGAGGCGACCATCGAACCATCGTCGCGCTCGTTCGGGATCACATCCGGCCCGTTCCAGAGCCCCTCATCCGCATCGAACGGCGTGCACGTCAGCACAGCCTCCGTCCCGCCCTTGTCCGACCGGATCGAGAGCGGGCCGCAATCGGCATTTCCGATGCCGGCGTTTTTGCCGGTAATCGTTACAGACACGGTCTTGTCGAGGCCGTATTTGGCATTCTGGTCTTGGTGCCAGTATTCCGCGACGGATTGCGTAATTGATGCGATGCTAACCATTTTCCCCACCTCTCTCCTCAAGATATTTCGCAAACCTCTCGGCATCGGAAACGTCGAATTTCAACAATCCGAAGAGCCGAACGGGACCGGCCGCCGAAAATCCCCCTCGAAGCATATCAAGGATTTTCCCGACATCGACCTTTTTCTCGGCATCGATGATGCCAAACGCCTGCAATGCAGCTTCCGGGATCATGTTTTCGAGTCGAACGCCGCTCGCCCCAACCGCGCCGAGCGCGAATTTCACGAGCGGAGTCTTTGCTTCCGAGGCGAGCGTTTCGCGGACGTAGTCAGAGAGCAGATGGTTGAAATGTTCGAGGAGGATTTTCATGGTTTAGCCTTTGTGGTTATGCGGTGGCCGTTGTTGTCGGAGCCGTCCAACTGTTATGCAACGGCATCGGTGCCGGGCATACGGCGGACGCGGGAACGACGCATTTCGTGATGCCGGCAAGCGTCGCAGCAATTTGCGCGATGGCATTCGCATTCTGCTGGCAGCAGCATTGCGCTTCCTGTTTGGCAAGCGCAACATCTTTCTGGACCAGTTCGAGTCGTAGGGCCGACTCCGTTTTGAACCCGTCGAATTCTGCGCGCAAGGCCGCTTCGCGAGCCTGTCCGGCCGCGATTGCTTCACCGTACGGCTTGAGGTAGTTTTGGAGCAGTCGGTCGGACTGCGCGAGAGCGGCGTTGTCGCTGTATTTTTCTGCCTTCAATCCGGAGATTTCCGCATCTTTCTGCGCGAGGACCTGAGAGATGGCGAGATCGCCAGCCTGGCCACAACCGCCTGCCAATCCGGGCCACCTGCCGCCGAGAAGGCCGCCGGCTCCGTTGAGCACGCTGGTCGCGAGCAGCCCGATCAGGCTTCCCGCTGTCGTCCACTGGGCCCCGCGGGACCCGGTGACGTCATGCAATTTCATTTCTTCCATATTTCACCTCTTTATTAGGTTTTTTTTCCGTGCCGATATGGCACGAAATCCGCTAGTATTCTTCGTAGTTTTCGAAACAGTATTGTTCACCGTTGTAGTAAAATGCATTCATCCTGAACGCCGCTAATCCGTTTTTCGGAACAACGAACGAATACGGAAAACTGTATACGCTAGGGCATTTAACGGGATCGTGCGTTTCAAAAATTATTCTTCGGGTATTATTGGTCTTGTTCAGGATGGCAAAATCGATTCTTCGTATTTCGCAATCCGTATCAGTCGTCTCCCCAATATTGGAGAACAACATATCAACGCCCATTGATACGTTGTCTGTACTATCGTCGTCGATCACAATGAACGCCGCTGGCATAGGCCAATCCAGCGACAATCCAACGCCATCATCCTTCGTGTGGTACGTCTTTCCTTTATAGTCATGGCGCTCCTCTGCTGCTGTCTGAGGAGTTATAGCGCCGACCTGCGCCGCCGTTACGCCGTGCGGATTATCCCTGTTTTCGACGTGCGGGATGGCGATATCAATGGCGGCCTGCGCGGTCGACTCTGCATGAGTCGCGAGTTCGACCGCGGTATTTGCATTTCCGTCGGCCTGCTCGACGATAGATCGCAAAACAGAGTGCGACTCTTGCGACTCGTTGTGGGCCGCGATGTAATCGCGGCATACAGAGTCCATGTTTGCGATTGACTGTTGGATATCAGGATGCGCCCCTGGATATCCATCGTGTATATCAATCAGGACTTGCGCCATGCCGAGCGGTTCCGCGCCGATCTGCTCTGCCGTGACGCCGTGCGGATTGTCGCGCCGAGACTCGTGCGCATCGATGGCAGCCCGGAGACTCGAGAACGTGTCGCCGGCGAGGAAGGATTGAGCCGGAAACGCGTCGCCGGACCAGAGCGCGAACGAATTGCGGAGATTTGTGGTGGAGCCGGCGACAAATCGGCCGGAACCCTCATCAATCACCTCCACGCGCGCCGGGAGGGAATCCGTCGGAAGAAGCGGGCGGAAAAGATCGCGCGCCTGCGTCGTCTGCAGACTGATTGCACCGGTTCTGCAGCTCGCCTGCAACTTGCCGGAAACGGCAATGAGCGCGCGTCCACCGCCTCGGATAGGTCCGAGAACGACGACACGATAGGCTGCATCATCCGCCATTTCGACGGAATCGGATACCGTGATGCCGATTTCGTCTCCGGCATTGATGGCGGGCAGTTTCAGCCCGGTTTCTGTGAGTTCGATTTTTGCCATTTCTTTCTAGTCCAAAAGCATGCGTTTGCGGATATAGCGAGGGGAGGATCCGGTGCCGCCCTCGCCGCTGTCGCTCTCCGGGA
>JBJEVW010000231.1:0-10150 GCA_051884735.1 Kiritimatiellia bacterium
ATGGCGTACAGCGCGTCGTGCAGATATCCTCTACCGCCGTCTATGGCGTCCCGGATCACCACCCCCTCTTCGAAACCGATCGACTCGAGGGTGTCGGCCCCTACGGCGAAGCAAAGGTGCTCGCAGAAGAAATTTGCAAGGAATACCGCGAAAAGGGACTCTGCATCCCCATCCTGCGCCCCAAATCCTTCATCGGCCCCGAACGTCTCGGCGTTTTTGCCCTCTTCTACGACTGGGCCTATACCGGACACAACTTCCCCATGATCGGAAACGGCAAAAACCGCTACCAGTTAATGGACGTCGATGACCTCGATGAGGCAATCTGGGCAACGCTGACACTCGATCGCGACGTCGTCAACGATACGTTCAATATCGGCGCCGAAGAATACACGACAATGGCCGAAGACTATCAAGCCGTTCTCGATCATGCCGGACACGGAAAGCGGATCATCGGCTTCCCCGCCAAACCCGCTATCTTCGCCTTGACAATCCTCGAAAAGCTCCACCTTTCGCCTCTCTATATGTGGGTGTATGCAACCGCCGGAAAGGACTCGTTCGTCTCCATCGACCATGCCAAGGAAAAACTCGGATTCAAACCGCGCTACTCCAACAAGCAGGCACTGATCCGCAACTACGATTGGTACGTGGCGCATCTCAACCAATTCAAGACGCAGAGCGGCGTCTCGCACCGCGTCCCTTGGAAACAGGGGCTCCTGGGATTCATCAAACATTTCTTCTAGTTTCTTCCGAAGTCCATGTCTTCTCCCGAAAATGTTCCTCCCGCCTCTTCCCGTCCTCTCATGGAAGAGCCGCCGTCCGTCTACATGGTCGGCACGGAATACCTTGTCTGCGCTTTGGTTTCGCGGGAATGCACCATGTGGGTCGAATGCGCCGGAAAATCTTTTTGCGACCACTCCAACGGGATCCTCCGATCCGCCCGCTTCCTGCATATCGCGCGCATCCCATCGGACATCCTGGACAAGGCGAAGTCCTACACGATCCATCTCCGCCCCGTCATCGAACGAAAGCCATACTTCTCCACGACAGAGCCCGTTCAGGGCACGACATTTTCATTTCGCCCTGTCGCCCATAAACAATCGCTGAACATAATCAATCTCGCCGATGCCCATTGCCTCGTCGATGCCCCCGTCAAGGCCGGCAGCTTCTTCGGCAAAGCGCTCGACCTTCTAATTCTCAACGGCGACATTCCCAACCACAGCAACAATCTCGAATACTTCCGCGATATCTACCGGATCTCCGGACGGATTTCCAACGGCGAGGTCCCATGCGTTTTCTCGCGCGGCAACCACGATCTGCGCGGTGTCTTCGCCGAACAACTGGCCGATTACACGCCAACCGATTCCGGCCGTTCCTATTTTACCTTTCGCGCCGGTCCGCTCTGGGGTATCGTCCTCGACACCGGCGAGGATAAACCGGACAACCATCCGGAATATGGCCATTTGAATTGTTGCGAATGCTTCCGCGAAGAGGAAGAGGCTTTCTTGGATCGCGTCATCGCATCCGGCGAATACCGCTCAGCCCCCTTGCGCATCGTCGTGAGCCACAACCCGTTCTTCTACCGCAATCGCCCGCCTTTCGATATCGAACAGAAACGCTTTGCGTCTTGGTGCCGAAAACTGCGCGCCATCAACCCGAACCTGTGGCTCTCCGGACACTTGCACGAATCCTTCTTTGAACGGCCCGGAGGACCGCACGATACTTACGGCGCTCCTTGTCCCGTCATCTGCTCCTCCGACGTGCACATCCCGGAAGATGGCTCCCCCGCTCGATTCATTACGGGCGCCGTTACGCTCTTCGCCGATGGCCACTCGACTCTTCAAATCGTCGATCAAGACGGCCAGGCATCCCCCTGCCCTTGCACACCATAATTACCCCATTTCACACACACGCACCTCCCTTCATGTCCTCTCCTCTCCACACGGATCAAATCGCCCGCGAACTCTCTCTACGCCCTGCGCAAGTCTGCGCCGTTGCCGCCCTCCTCGATTCCGGGGCGACAGTCCCCTTTATCGCCCGCTATCGCAAAGAGGCAACCGGCGAATTGGATGAAGTCACCATCACGAATATCCGCGATTCCCTGACCCGTCTCGCCGAACTCGATGCACGCCGTGCCGCCATCCTCGAATCGCTCTCCGAACGCAACTTACTCACCGATACCTTGCAGGCAGAGCTCGAACAGGCCCAGACCCTGTCCGCACTCGAGGACGCCTATTTACCCTATCGCCCCAAACGAAGAACGCGCGCCCAAACCGCCCGCGAACGGGGGCTGTCTCCGCTCGCCGAGTTCCTCCTCTCCGAACAGGAAAACCCGGTCGCCGATCCCAATGCCTTCGCCGCCTCGTTCGTCGATCCTGCCAAGGATGTGCCCGATGCCGAAACGGCCCTCGCCGGTGCTCGCGATATCGTTGCCGAGGCCGTCGCCGAAAATACCGCCCTGCGCTCCGAAATGCGGACGCTCTTCGATGAGAAGGCTGAAGCCGTTTCCGCCGTCATCCCCGGAAAGGAAACCGAAGGCGTCAAATTCCAAGACTATTTTGATGCCTCCGAACCTCTTCGTCAGATTCCCGGACACCGCCTGCTTGCCCTTCTTCGCGGAGAAAAGGAGGGGATTCTCTCGCTCAGCATTCGCCCGGAGAAAACCTCTGCCCAGGCCCTCGCCCGCAGCCATTTTGTCGCCGACGCCGATACGCCTTGCGCCCGCCTCGTCGCGCAAGCCTGCGATGCCGCTTATACACGACTACTCGCTCCCGCAATGGAGGTGGAAGCCCGCCTACGCGCCTTCACCCGCGCCTCCGATGACGCCATCCGCGTCTTCTCGGACAACTTGCGCGAACTGCTCATGGCCGCCCCCCTTGGACGGAAAGCCGTTCTCGCCATCGATCCCGGCATACGGACCGGTTGCAAGGTCGTGGTGCTCGATCCGCAAGGAAAACTCCTCGAGGATTGCGTCATCCAACTCGCGCAATCCGATGCCAAACGCCGCGAAGCGGCCGAATCCCTGCTCCAACTCGCCGAACGCCATTCCATCGCCGCCGTCGCAATCGGCAATGGCACCTACGGACGCGAAACGATGGCATTCGTTTCCTCCCTCCACCTGCCAGCCGGTGTAGCCATCGTTTCCGTCAACGAATCCGGTGCCTCCATCTACTCCGCTTCCGAGGTCGCACGCGAGGAATTTCCAGACAAAGATATCACCGTCCGCGGTGCCGTCTCGATCGGTCGACGTTTGATGGATCCGCTCGCCGAACTCGTCAAACTCGATCCCAAATCCATCGGCGTCGGCCAATACCAACACGATGTCGATCAAACCCACCTCCGGCGTGCCCTCGATGATACCGTCCTCTCCTGCGTCAATGCCGTCGGCGTCGAGGTGAACACCGCCTCCAAACAGCTCTTGACCCACGTCTCCGGTCTCGGCCCGGCTCTCGCCGCCAGCATCGTCGAATACCGGAACGAAAATGGACCGTTCCCTAACCGGAAAGCTCTCCTGAAGGTGCCGCGAATGGGACCCAAGTCGTTTGAACAGGCCGCCGGATTCTTGCGCATTTCAGGTGGCGATACGCCCCTCGATGCGTCCGCCGTCCACCCGGAATCCTATCCCATCGTGGAACAAATGGCAGCCGATCTCGGTTGCTCGGTCAACGATCTTCTGCAGCATCCTGAAAAATCCAAATCCCTCTCGCTCTCCAAATACTGCACCGAATCCGTCGGGCTTCCTACCCTCCGCGATATCATCGCCGAATTGGCAAAGCCCGGCCGCGACCCCCGCAAACAATTCGAGGTCTTCTCTTTTGCTGAGGGCGTTCACGTCCCCGAAGACTTGCACCCAGGCATGCGAATCCCCGGTATCGTCACCAATGTCACCAATTTCGGCGCATTCGTCGACGTTGGCGTCCACCAAGACGGTCTCGTGCATGTCTCCGAACTGCGCGACGCCTTTACCGCGAACCCCGCCGATGTCGTCAAGGTCGGCCAGCGCGTGACGGTGAGCGTGCTGTCGGTCGACCTTTCCCGCCACCGGATTTCCCTTTCCATGAGAAGCGTCGGCGGAAACGGCAGCAACGGCAACTGCCATGCGTCGCCCCAAAAACAACCGCGTCAGCAGCCCCGTCTCCACAACGCCAAACGCGAATCCGCCGAACGGAACTCTTTCCAGTCCAACCTCGGTGCTCTCTTCGATAACGCCTTGAAACTCTGACACCGCTCCATGTCAACGCTCAGTCTGACCCAACAGCAACGACAACAGCAGATTCTGTCGCACCAACAGCAACAGAATCTCGACTTGCTGCAGACCAATACCTTGGAGCTCTTGCCGCATATCCGCGCCGAAGCCGATTGCAACCCCGCAATCGACCTGGTCGAACCACACTCCCTCGTTTCCCTCGATGCCGAGCGCGAGGCATACAATCGCCGGGATTCTTCCGACTGGGATGATGCATTCGATGCCGAGGAATCCGAAATCTCCGTAAACGCGCCCCTCCCGGGCACCCCCATCGGCGATGCCGGCCCCGTTTTCGAGCCGCATATCCCGGACGCCCAAGACTTCTCTCCCTCCCCGTCCCTGCCTGCCGGCTACCACGACGACGATTCCTCCTCTAGTGAGCCTACCAACGATGGCGACGATTTGCCCGATGGCGACGATTCCGGATTTTCTTCCTTCGCTTCCGATGATGTCGACTATCTCTTTTCGAATGGCGACAACAACGAATACTCCTCCGAAGCCGAAGAACGCCGCCAATTCTTCTTCGATTCGCAAACGTCCGAAGAGGGCCTCGCCGACCATCTTCTCCACCAACTCGAAGGGGAAAGACTCTCTCCGCTCGAACGTAAAATCGCAGAACAGATGATCGGCGAAATCGACGAAAACGGATACTTCAAGGGCTCGACCGCCGAAATCGCGCAGGGTCTTCTCCTGGACGACGTCAAGCCGGTCGAGAAAATCCTGCACCTCATCCAGACGCTCGACCCTGTCGGCGTCGGCGGCCGCGACGCACGTGAATGTATGCTCCTTCAACTCCGCGCAGAACCGGACGAGGGTTCCGCCGTCGACCAGTATGCCCCCGCTACTCGCGATCTCGCCATCCAAATTCTCAGCGATCCCGATAGCTTCGAGGCCCTCGCATTCCGCCGCTTCCCGCGCCTTGAACGCCGCTTCAAGACCGAAGACTACGAGCTGGAAGAGGTGCTGGAACTCATCCGCGCCCTAAACCCCAAACCCGGTAGCGCCATCTCCGCGTGGAAGCCGATTCTCGTTACCCCGGAAATCATCGTCCGCAAAGACCCCGCCACCGGCCGGTGGGTGACCGAATTGGACGAATCCAATCTCCCGCGCCTTTCTGTCAACGCCGCCTTCCGCGCCCACGCCAACGCCCTCGACAAGGCGGTCCGGGCGTCCGCAAAGCTCCGCCGCTCCCAAAAGGGCGAGCCACCTCCACCGGAATCCCAAAAAACCGATCGCGACTACGCTCGCAAATGCATCTCCGATGCCGAGGCACTCATCAACGGCGTCCGTTTGCGCCAATTGACGCTCGGCCGCGTCGCCGCCCTCGTTGTCGACCATCAGCAGGCATTCTTCGATTCCGGCAATCCGGCCGATATCCGCCCCCTCGTCATGGCGGATATCGCAAAACAAATCGGCATCCACGAAACAACCGTTTCGCGCGCCGTCTCCGGAAAATTCGCCCGCTGGCCCGGTGGCATCGTCGAAATCCGCAAACTCTTTACCGCCCGCGTTTCGTCCAATAACGGCGAAAACCTCTCGGGCGAAAATATCAAGGGCGTCATCCGCGATCTTATCGATCGCGAAGACCCCTCCGCGCCGCTGAGCGATCAGGAAATCGTCCGCCTCCTCGCCGAACGCGGCATCCAATGCGCCCGCCGTACCGTCGCCAAATACCGCGACCAAATGCGGATCCTTCCCTCTTCTCAACGAAAATCCCACCCCTAACCAAAATCGCCGCGGCTCCGCGGCGTTCTGTGTCTATGATTGTCTGTCGTACAAAGTCCGAACTTTCCTCCCTTGTTGATGCTTGGCATCATGCCGGAGAATCTGTTGCGCTCGTTCCTACCATGGGATACCTCCACGAAGGCCATGCTTCCCTCATGCGAATCGCCCGTCAACAGGCAAACCATGTCGTCGTTTCCGTCTTCGTGAACCCGACCCAATTCGGTCCGAACGAAGATTTCGCACAATACCCGCGCGATGAAAAGCATGATTTCGAATTACTCGAAAAAGAGGGTGTCGATGCCGTGCTTGCACCAACCCCGGCCGAAATGTATGGCGACAACCCGACCGTCTCCCTGATTGAGTCGACGCTCTCCAAGGTGATGTGTGGCGCTTTCCGCCCCATCCATTTCGCGGGCGTCTTGACCGTCTGCCTCAAACTCATCCATATCGCACGGGCCGATGTTGCCGTGTTTGGACAAAAGGATGCGCAACAGCTCGCTATCCTGCGCCGCATGGTGCGCGATCTCGATGTTCCCGTGAAAATCATCGGCGCCCCCCTCGTCCGCGAATCCGACGGTCTCGCCCTCTCTTCCCGCAATACCTACCTCTCTTCCGAGGAACGGACCCGCGCCCTCGTCCTCCACGAGGCTCTCGATGAGGCGCAGAGCGCATTCGCCGCCGGAGCAACCGATTCCACTCCCATCCTCAAACGGATGCACGACAAGATCGCTGCCGTGCCTGGTACGAAAATCGACTATATCGTGGCCGTCGATGCCGATTCCCTCGAGCCGGTCGAGTCCCTCCGCCCCAACACGCTCCTCGCACTCGCCGTCTATGTCGGGAAAACGCGCCTCATCGATAACCACATCCTCTAACTCCAGCTCGTTACCCTCCCCCGAATGCCTGCCAATATCCGGACCATCTTTATCAGCGGACATCGAAACCCCGATGTCGACAGCATCGCTTCCGCTTACGCCCTTGCCGATCTTCGAAAACGGCTCGGCGATGACCGCGTGCAGGCAATCTGCCCCGGACTCCTCCCGCCACGCGCCGCTTGGCTTTTCCGGCACTTCCGCCTCACACCGCCTCCTTCCCGCGGCGACGTCTATGTCCGCGTCGGCGACCTCCTCTCCGATGCCTGCACTTCCGTCTCCACTGGCGTCACACTCTACGAGGGACTCAAATTGCTCAACGCCTCCGGCGAGGCCGCCATCCCTGTCACAGAACCGGATGGCACCTTCATCGGCATGCTCAACCCAATCGGACTTCTGACCCAGTTCCTTGCCATAACCGGCGAGAACAAGGGGCTCTCCCTGGCCGGTCGTACGGTCAATTCTTCCACCGAACGGATTCGCGATATCCTAAAGGCGGAAACGCTTTGTGAAGGACCCGAAACCGGACTCCGGCTCTACGATGTCTATGTCGCCGCCGCCTCCCCCGAATCCTTCGAGGCTCGCATGGATGCCGTCTCCGGCGTCCGGGATCTGGCAATCGTCTGCGGCGACCGCCCCAATATCCATCGCGCCGTCGTTGCACGCCGCATCCCGCTCCTGCTCGTGACAGGCGATGCACCCGTCGATTCGGCGGCAATCCGTGCCGCTGCCGAATCCGGCACGACAATCCTCCGTACCCGCTACGACTCCGGAAAGGTCATCCGTCTTCTCAAATTCGCCACCCCGACCGGCGCAGCCCCCCTCGAAAAGGAGGGTATCACCCTCCAAAGCTCCGATCGCGTGCACGATGTCCGTGCCTCGGTTCTCCATTCCCCCGACAACATCTTCCCCGTTCTCGACGCCAATCGACGGCTTGTCGGAATCGTGAGAAAGAGCGATTTCACCTCCCTCCCGCCATTCCGGATGATCATGGTCGACCATAACGAAACCGACCAAGGCATCGCGGGCATCGACGAAATCCCCGTCATCGAAGTCGTCGATCACCACCGGATCTTTTTCCGTCCGACCGCCGAACCAATCAAGTATACCGCCGATGTTGTCGGCTCGACTTGCACCATCGTCGCACGCATGTTCCGCGCCGCCGGTCTCCGTCCC
The DNA here is from genome assembly GCA_051884735.1 of Kiritimatiellia bacterium. Classification (GTDB taxonomy): domain Bacteria; phylum Verrucomicrobiota; class Kiritimatiellia; order RFP12; family UBA3636; genus JAEDLN01. Next base: position 8,017 of record JBJEVW010000231.1, read on the forward strand.
AACAAGACAACCGCCGGTGTGCTCCTTTGCGGCCTTGTCAGCGATACACTGCTCTTCCAGTCGCCTACGACGACAGATGCCGACCGCGAAATCGCCGCTTGGCTCGAAAAAATCTGCGGCGAATCCGCCTCTTCAATCATGGAAGGTCTCCTTTCCGTCGAATCCCCGCTCTCGTCCATGTCCCCGCGGGAAGCCATCGATTCCGACCGGAAACGCTACACCGAGGAAGGATTCCGCTTCGCCCTCTCCCAAATCGAAGAGAGCAACCTCCAGCTCTTCCATCGCCATCTTCCCGCCCTCACCTCGGAACTTGACCGTCTTCGCGAGGAAGAAAAACTCGATTTTATCGCTTTGCTGGTCACCGACCCCGTCCGCGGCAACTCCGAACTGGTCTACCGCGGCATCGAACCCGTCCGCCGAGCCCTCCCCTATCGGCATACACCCGATGGCATTTTCCTTCTTCCGGGTATTCTCTCCCGCAAGAAACAACTGCTCCCGGAACTGTTGGCCGTTCTCGCAAACGCCCGGGGCTAATCCGCTTTTCTTCTTTCATCCATGATGTTCTCTCCGCAACAAGCCGCCCAATGGACGGGTGGTGTTTGGGATACCACCCCCGCCGTCAACGCCTTTTCCGCTGTCACCCACGATTCCCGCACCGTTACGCCGGGTGCCCTCTATGTCGCAATCCGCGGCGAAAACCAAGACGGCTCGATCTACGTGCCCGCCGCCGCACAAATGGGTGCCGCCGCCGCCATCGTGCCGGCCGATGCAACCCTGCCCAACGCCCCGATTCCGCTCCTGCGCACCCCCGATACGCGCCGGGCGCTCGCCAACCTCGCCGCCGCCTGGCGTACCCTCCGCAATCCGTTCTGCTTCGGCATCACCGGTTCCGTCGGAAAAACCAGCGTAAAGGATTTTCTCGCACACTTGCTGGAACCGCTCGGGCCCGTCGCAAAAACAAATGGCAACTGGAATAACGAGATCGGTTTGCCGCGTTCTCTCCTCACCATCGCTCCCGATACCAAAAACGGCGTCTTCGAATGCGGCACGAACCATCCCGGCGAAATCGCCGCCCTCGCCCGTATCCTCCGCCCGGATGCCGCAATCCTGACCGCTATCGCCCCTTGCCATATCGGGAACTTCGGCTCCGAACAGACCATCGCCGAAGAAAAGGCCGATCTCCTGCGGTGCCTCCCGCCATCCGGATTCGCAGTTCTCCCCGCGCAATCCCCGTTCTTCCCCCTCTTCCAAGAGGCTTGCCGCCATTGTACCATTGTCTCTACCGCCGTTCTCTCCCCAAACGCCCCCTGCACGGCCGATTTTGTCGCACAAATCCTCGATGAAACGACCGGCTCGTTTGCCGTCTGCGAAAACCAGACGAATCTCACATACACGGTGAAAACGGGCGTTCCGGGCGTCCACATGATCCACAACGCACTCCTGGCGATCGCAGCCGCCCGTACACGCGGCGTCCTTCCGGAACAAATCACCGCCCGCATCCAATCCTCCCCGCGTGCCCCCATGCGTTGGCAAATCATAGAGAAAAACGGAATCCGTTACATCAACGATGCCTACAACGCCAATCCCGCCAGCATGAAAGCCGCCCTCGAAACCTTCGCCAAAACCCCCTCGCAGGGCCGCCATGTGGCCGTCCTCGGCGATATGGGCGAACTCGGCGACAAAAGCCAGGAACTCCACCGGCTCGTCGGAACCATGGCCGCCCGCATCCACCCGGATCTGCTCCTCTGCATCGGCCCTCAATCCCTGCAAATCGCCAGTGCCGCAATCGAAGCCGGATTTCCTTCTTCCGCCCTCCTGCATTACCCGGAAATCCCATCCGATATTCCACTCCAATCCGGCGATCTCGTCCTCCTCAAAGCCTCCCGTTTCATGAAACTGGAGCGCCTCCTTCCTCCTCAATAACCCCCTCGCCGGCGTCTTTTCACCAATGGTTTACTGCCCATGGCGGCTCGCAACCGCGGTACTGCACACCCTCGACATCCCGCCCTTTCTGAGCGTATTGCCCGCCGCGGTTTACTGCCCGTGGCGGCTCGCCACACGCGCACCCCGTGGCGGCTCCTAGTGTACTGTTCTCAAATTAACTAACCCTTGAAGTATCCCTGGATGCCGTTGT